>JANJTQ010000291.1 GCA_024711005.1 Opitutaceae bacterium
ATCAATGATCTCGTCACGGAAGAAATTAGTAAGCGGCACCTCGGCGGTGGGCACGGCATAGAAGCCGTCGGCGACCGCTTCATACATTTGGCCTTCCTTGTCGGGAAGTTGTCCGGTGGCGGTGGCGCTGGCGGCGTTGACGAAAATCGGCGGGTTCACCTCCACATAGCCGGCCTTGCCGTTCTCATCCAAAAAGAAATGGATCAAGGCGCGCACGATGCGGGCGGCGTCACCCACGTAAAAGGGGAACCCCGCGCCGGTGACCTTCGATCCGCGTGCGAAGTCGAACAGCTTGTCGAAGCCCGCGATCTCCCAATGCGGCTTGGCATCCGGCGAAAGCGAGGCGATATCGCCCCACGTTGTGAACACGACGTTGTCCTCGGCCGTGCGCCCTTCGGGGACGCTGGCGTGAGGAAGATTGGGGAGCGTCATCAACGCCTGCTTGAGGCGTTCCTCGGTGTCCTTCAGGGTCACTTCGCCTTCCTTCACCTGCGTCGAAACCGCCTTCATCTCCTGCACCTTGGCGATGAACTCGGGTGAACCCTTTGGCAGCTTCACCATCTCGGTGTTGGCGGCCTTTTGCGCACTGCGAAGCGACTCCACTTGCTGGAGTTGGGCGCGCCAGTCCGCGTCGAGCGCCAGGATGGCGTCGACATCGACCGAGAGATGTTTTTTGGCGATCGCCGCACGGACCAGATCGGGCGATTCACGGAGAAGCTTGGGATCGAGCATGAGAGGAAAGCACAACCGACCGGCGGTCAGGAATAAATACAAAACTATCCGCGAGTGCGCAGTTCCTGCAGCGCCGCCAGCACGGTGGTGGCCTGAAGGTCCGCCAGGCATCCGCCTGGCGCCACGACTGCCTGGGTGCGTGGCGACCCGATCGGCCACGGACCGAAACGCGAGGGCGACGTGGGGCCAAAGATCGCCAGCACGCGATTACCCGACGCGGCCGAGAGGTGCATCGGACCGCTGTCGTTGCCGATGAAGACCGACGACTGACGCGCCAGCGCAATCATCTCATCGAGCGGGCAGCCGGTGAGATTAAGAAAACGGTCCGCGGGAACGTCCCCCGACGGCGCGGTGGGCGCGCCGGCGCACCAAGCCACTCGGCTGCCGGGGATTTCCTTCCAGATAAGATGGGTCAACGCGTCAAAGCCCCGCCATTCTTTGCCCACGCCCCGACTGTCGGTAAAAATCACGAAATTCAGCCGTGGATCCTCCGAAAAAAAAGACCTCCAGGCGAACGCAGGGCCCGGCTGCAACGCCAGTGGATAGCGAATTTCGTCGGCCAGCCCGGCCGCCGCACGGGCGAAACCCTGCAAAACCGCTATCGCGTGGTGGGGCCCCGGCGTGGCGGGAAGGTCGATACGTCGGTTATAAAACAACGACGCGCCCTCACGGCAATCGCGACGCCCCCATTTTTTCGGAGCGCGGGCGGCCAGCGTCATCAGCCCGGAGCGCAGCAGTCCTTGCATATCCCACACCGCGTCAAACTTCCGTTGGCGGAGGGTCTTCATCACGTCCCACACACCACGCCATCCTTCTTTACGGCGAAATAAAATGACCTCGTGAATGAAGGGTGCCGCCTGCACGAGCGGCGCAAAACGGTCTCTTACCACCCAGGTGATCCGACAGTCGGGGATGTGCGCGGCAACGGTTTGCAGTACTTGTAGTGCGTGCACGATATCGCCCAGCGAAGAGGGCTTGATGATCAACAGGCTTTTGATCGCGGTCGGGTTTTTTGATGGCGTCACTCGCACGGCAGGCTTGAGTCCGCCTTTCTTTCACTCAACTAGATTTCCGCATGTCCGACCCTGTTCTCTTTGACGCTAACGCCATCGCGGCGCAACAAGCCGATCTCACCGTGCAATGGCACGTCCGCGAACCCGCGGCCGACGGCTCGGGGTTTTCGGGGTTGGTCGCGCAGAACCATCTGCGCAACTTCCAGCTCTGGCACGAGGAAGACGTCGCCCGGCGCAACGACCTGGGATTCGAACGCGTTTTCCAAGCCAAGCGCGCCATCGATAAATACAACCAGGAGCGCAATAACTTCATCGAGGAGATGGACAAGGTCCTCGTCGCCACGCTCCAACCTGCCGAGAGCGGTTGTCCGCGCAATTCCGAGACTCCCGGCATGATCATCGATCGCCTGTCGATTCTCGCGCTCAAGGAATACCACATGCGCGAAGAAGCCGAGCGCTCCGACGCCGCCGCCAGTCATCGCGAAGCCTGCGCCACCAAACTCGCCCGCATCATCCGTCAACGCGGCGACCTCACTCAAAGCCTTGGTGAACTCCTCGCCGATGTCGCCGCGCGCCGCCGCACGTTTGCCGTTTATTATCAGTTCAAGATGTATAACGACCCCGCGCTGAATCCGCAGCTTTACCGCAATACCGGGACTGCGAACGGCGCATGAGCAGAGATCGCGCAAAACCATCCTTCCGTCATCTCCGCCACTGGCCGGCCTTGCTGGGGGTAAGGCTTTTCAAGCTGCTGTCGCTCCTCCCGTGGTCGGTGCAAACACGACTCGGCCGAATGATTGGCTGGTTGTTTTTCCATTGCGTGCGTGTCCGCCGTCATGTCGTGGCGGTCAACCTGCGTCTCGCGTTTCCGGAGAAAAGTCCGAACGAACAACACGCGCTCGCCGCCGCTCATTACCGTTCGCTCGGGCTGGGTGTGTTTGAAACCTGCCTGGCCTGGTGGGCGCCCGCCAAACGCCTGCCTCCCCACGAAATCGTTGGACGCGAACACTTGGAAGCCGCGCAAGCGCGAGGCAAAGGCGTGCTCTTGTTGACGGCGCATTTCACGACGCTGGAAATCTGTGCGCGCATGTTCGCCGAAAGCCTCCCGTTCGGCTGCCTTTATCGCGAAGCGAACAACGCGGTGGTCGCCGAGCAGATGCGACTCGCCCGTGAAGCCCGCACGCGTGTCGCCGTATCCATGGACGATTTGCGCGGCCTGCTGCGCGCGCTCAAGCAGGGTCATACGATCTGGTATGCGCCCGATCAGGGAAAACGCTCCAAATTCTCGAAGATACTCCCTTTTTTCGGCGTGCCGGCGATGACCAACACAGCCACGAGCCGGCTCGCCGAAATGACAGGCGCCGCGGTCGTCCCCTATTTCGGAATACGACGTCCCGACGGTAGTTATTTGTTAACGATTCTGCCGGCGCTCGACAATTTCCCAACGGCGGACGCCGAGGCGGATTCTCTGCGAATCAACCGCTTGTTCGAGGAGCACATCAAGGCCGCGCCCGATCAATATTTCTGGGTTCACCGCCGCTTCAAACTCAGCCGCCGCGAACCGGGCGTTTACACGACAACCTGACATTCGGCGTCACAAGGCGGGGGACTGACATACTGGTCACCCCGTCGCTTCATGAGCTCACGCCATCAGCGACCGTATCGTTTGCCGCAGGCTCGTGCCAAATGCCTGATTATTGTCCTCGAACCAGTGTCTCGCGGCATTACCCAAAGCCGTCTTGGATTCTCCAGCCAAAGCGATGAGCTCTGTGATGGCCCGCTCCAGCGACGCAGCCTCGACGTAAAAATTAACGCCCAGATGGCGGGGTTCCGTCCGCTCAAAAATCACGAGCACGCCACGCCCCGGCTGCACGAGTTCATTCATCGGCGGAGCGTCCGTGGTCACCACGACAGCGCGACACGACATCGCCTCGACGATGTAGTGCCCCCACCCTTCCGACACGGACGGACATAGATGGATGCCGCATTGGTTCTGAAGCCGTCGCAGGTCATCGTCCTCCATCACTCGCGAGATCAACTCCACATTCGGCGGCACAGACGTAGGCGCATTGTCGGGGTGCTGAACCAACGTCAAACCGGGCCACTCTGGATGTTTCCGCCATAGCTCCAGGATCGTCTCGGTGCCTTTCAGTGTACTTCTGCCCGCGAGATGAAAAAAGCGGCTGTAGTCCGGAGCCCCGGCGGGTAGCAGACGATCAGGCGATGTGAAACCGATAAGGTGAACCGACGGATGCAGCGTCGAAAAAACCGCCTCGGCATGGCGAGATTTACACAACACATGGTCGATGTGACGCAAACGACGCTTATGCCGTCGAGGAAAGCGTTCCTGATTCGGTATGAGCACGTGTCGCTTCGCCTTCCAACGCCAGAGCGGAAAAACCCGTTCCAGGTGAATCACCACATCGGCCGCCTGCCGCGTGAAAAGTCCCCGCCATTCGCGTGGCGCGTAATGACGCACGCTCCATCCGTCACGTCGCAAAACGTCGGCCACCAGCATCGCGTCCTGGTCCAGCCCCGCGCCATTTTTGCGGCCGACGATCAAAGCGGTATTCATGAAACGCGTCGTTCAGGACGCCACATGCTCCCAACGCAACGGCGTGCCATGGCTCAACGCACAGGCCGCGCGTTTGCCGAGAATGGCATCGAGGTGCTTCGGTGGCAGTCCATCGCCCGGCCGCACCGAACGGATGTTCGCCTCGGTGAAAACTTCGCCTTCCGCGATGTTGCTCGCGACGAACAGCGAGCGTCGGAACTGGCTCGATGGCACTTGCGAGGGCGTAAGATCAAAGCAGGCGTTTCCGCGCGCTTGCTCCGCGATCCGGACGCCTTCGACCATTGCCTTGAACTCATCCGGCTCCAGGGAGAAGTGTGAGTCCGGACCACCATCGGATCGCCGGATAGTGAGGTGTTTCTCAATGATCGCTCCTCCAAGCGCGACCGAGGTGACGGGCACCGCAATCCCAAGCGTGTGGTCCGACAACCCTGCGGGACATTTGAAGCGCTCCGCCAGATAAGGAATGGTGCGCAGATTCATCTCGGCGGCAGGCGCCGGATAGGCCGACACACATTTTAACAACGCAACTCCCTTCGCGCCTCCGTTGCGGGCAACGGTGACCGCCTCTTCAACCTCGATCTCCGAAGCCATGCCCGTGGAAATAATCAACGGCTTCCCCGTGCCGGCCGCCTTGCGGATGAGTCCGTGGTCCACGACTTCAAACGACGCAATCTTGTAGGCGGGACAGCCCAAGCCTTCCAGGAAATCGACGGCCGTCGCGTCGAACGGCGACGAAAAACAAATCATCCCCCGTTTCCGCGCGGCGGCAAATAACTCGGCATGCCATTCCCACGGCGTGTGCGCTTCCTCGTAGAGTTCATACAGCCGGCGGCCCTCCCACGCGGTGCCTTTTCGGATCTGAAAATACGGGGCGTCACTATCGAGAGTGATCGTGTCCGCGCGATAGGTCTGAAGCTTGATCGCATCGGCACCGGCATCCGCGGCCGCATCGATGAGCTCAAGCGCGGACGAGAGCTTGTGTCCGTGATTCGCTGAGAGTTCCGCGATGATGAAACAAGGCTGGCCTTCGCCAATCTGGCGTCCGGCGATGGAGATGATGGGAGGAATGCTCATGGTGACTGAACGTAAAGCCGACGGTCGGTTTGGTCGGCCGGCGACTCGCAAAAACCTGCCCTCACAAAACAACGCTGGGAAGCCAGATTATCGTTTTTGATCCATGCATGCAGCAGAGCCCGGGGGTATTCCCGCCTTAACAATGCGCACGCGCTTCCCAAGATCAGAGCCGAAAGGTCTTTGCCACGTGCGGCGGGTGCAAGGTTGTAGGAGACAACCACCACATTCCCCTCACGACGGTCAAAGCGCACCACCCCCAGCGGGGTCTGGCACCCGTCAACAGCCAGATAAAACGGATCACCCTGCACCAGCCGGCGGCGAAACCAACTTTCGTGTTCCTCCCACGGAATCGCCGCGCTCGCGAACGATGCGGCGCGGACCGCAGGATCATTTGCCCATTCCCATAGCAGGCGGGCGTCAGCCTCGGTGACGTTACGGAATGACACATCCGGCAGCCCGAGCAAATCACACGCACGCCCCGCTCCACCGCCGTCCACCAAAGCGGATACGCGAGCGGATAAATTCCCACGCAAGTCCGGGTCGCGAGTGAGCGCCTCCCACGCACCTTCATCCAACTGATAACCATCCTGCCGCGCATCACCGAGCAGGCGGGCACACCCCTGCCCAATCAGGCCTGCGGCG
>JANJTQ010000149.1 GCA_024711005.1 Opitutaceae bacterium
GCTCTTTCCATTCGGACTCGCCGTGACCATGGCCGTGCTCGTGGTCATGATCGTCGTCGTGGGCGTGCTGTTCTTCGCTCAAGTTCGGCCAGGCAAATTCACGCCATTGCCAAAAGTTTGGCGCGGTTTCGCAGCTCACCTCGGCAAATTCGGTGACCTCGCCGTCGCGTTTAACTTTGAACCCAAGGGGCGCCTTTGCGTTTCGTCCGAGTTGCGACTCGATGATCGCGAGCGTCTCGGCCAGGTGGGTCTCCAACTGCTTGAGATCAACGGTTCCCAACGTTGCCACGGAGACCTTGCGGGACGCCGGATCGAGGCGCACCGCCTCCACACCAGGTTCCTGTTTGAGAAATTCCGCCAGAGTATCCGTCCACGAAGGCTGCATAGGAAATCGAAAGACAAAACTTTTTCTCCCGCGACGCAACGCGTGACAGCGGAAGAGGCGGTTACAATTTGACGGATACCGCGGGACATTCGCTCCTTGGGCCGGCTCACCTCACGAGCTCCCGCTCCCCCGACCAATTCTCGATTCCGCCGCCTGCCGACTTGCGCTTCACCGTCCGTGCTCGTGTGCTCACCGTTTGCATGATTGGTCTACGTGACGACGCTTCCGACGCCCTCCCTCCTCCGCCGCCTCCTTCGCGTGCGCCGGAGTTGGCCGCGAAGTTGTTCGCCAAGGGCGGCTGGCTGCAAACCAGTTTCGGCCTCGAACACCGGCCGCAGCAGGAGAAAATGGCCCGCGCCGTGGCGACCGCGATGAAGAGCGACTCGTCGCTGCTCTTTGAGGCCGGCACCGGCGTCGGCAAATCCCTCGCTTACCTGCTCCCGGGCATCGTTCACGCGATGGATCAGTCGCGCCAGATGATCGTGTCGACGCACACCATCGCGTTGCAGGAACAGCTCGACCAAAAGGACCTCCCGCTTTGTCGCCGCGTGTTCTCCGCCACGGAAGAGACCAAGCCCTACGCGGCCTTCAAGTCCGCCGTCCTTGTAGGGAAAGGCAACTACCTCTGCACGACGCGCCTCGCCACCGCGCTCCGCGACAAGCACGAGCTGTTTGCCACGCCCGAGCATGAGGAGTTGCAGCGCATCGCCGCCTGGGCCGAGGCCACCGCCGAGGGCCTTCGCCACGAGCTCAATCCCGCCCCGCTCCCGGAGGTCTGGGAAATGATCAACGCCGATTCCTCCGGCTGTTCGCGCAAACACTGCGATTGCAACAAGTGCCCCTATCAACGGGCCCGCGCGCGTATCCGCTCGGCGCATGTCATCATCGTCAACCACTCGCTGCTCTTCGCCCACATCAGCGCCGGCGGCGCGGTGGAAAAAGGCGGTGCGCGCGGAGTGTTGTTTCCGGATGACTTTGTCGTGCTCGACGAGGCCCACACCGTGCCCGAGGTCGCCACCGATCACTGCGGTCTGCGGCTGTCCAGCTACGGCGTGGACCGGATGCTCAAGTACCTGTTCAACCCGAAAAAGGGACGTGGCCTGCTCGTGCGTCACGGCGACGCGGTCATGCAACAGCTCGTCGTGGATACGCTGGACGCCGCGCAGCAGTTCTTCGCGTTCATCGACGAGCGACTGCTCAGCAAGCAGCCCATCGCACGCATTCGCGAGGAAGGTTTTGCCGAGCCGTGGATGGATGCCCCGCTTCAGGCTTTGCACAAGGCCGTGCGGACCAAGGCCGACAAAATGGACGACGGCAAAGATCGCGACGAACTGCTCGAGCAGGCCGGCAAACTCAAAACGCTTCAGACCAGCCTGCGCGGATTCCTCGGCGTGGCCGACGCGGACAAAACCGTTTACTGGGTCGAGCGCATGGGCAAACGACAGACAATCGTGGCGCTCCGCACCGCGCCGATCGATGTGGCGCCTTTCATTCGCGAGGAACTGCTCAGGCGCAGCACCTCCGTTGTATTCACGAGTGCCACGCTGGCGATGGGCGGGCGTATCGAACCGTTCCAGGCGCGCATCGGCGCCGAACACGTGCCAACGGCCGTGGAGCATTCCCCGTTTGATTTCGAGCGACGCATGAGGGTCTTCATCGCCGCCGACATCCCCTTGCCCACGCCACAGGAGGCACGCCTCGCCCTCGATGTGCTCACCGACTACATCGACTTCTGCACGCGACGCACCCGAGGCGGTTCGCTGGTGCTGTTCACGAGTTACTTCGACATGAAGCGCGTGGCCGAAACGCTGGAGCCGATCTACGACGGCGCACGACGTCCGTTTCTGATGCAGGGCCGCGACTATTCGCGCACGGAACTTGCCCGCAAACTCCGGGAAGCCGGCGACGGCGTGCTCTTTGGGACGAGTAGTTTTTGGACCGGGATCGACGTGCCGGGCGACGCGCTGTCACAGGTTATCATTACACGCCTGCCCTTCGAAGTGCCGACCCACCCGGTGCTCGAAGCGCGCACGGAATGGATCCGCGAACGCGGCGGAAATCCGTTTAACGAACTCACCCTGCCCGACGCGCTCATCACGTTTCGCCAAGGGATCGGCCGCCTGATCCGCACGGCCAGGGACCGGGGCGTCATCACCATCCTTGATTCCCGCGTAACCCAAAAAGCCTACGGCCGCCAGTTCCTTGAGTGCATTCCTCAGAAGCACGCCGTGCGCATGAATCGCCAAAATCGCGTGGAACGATTTCAGCCTTTCGTTTGAACCTCGGCGGACTACGTTGGTCCTTCGCCATCCCGCATGAAATTTCGTTCCGCAGCCCTCACTGACATCGGTAAGATTCGTCTCGAAAACGAAGATCGATTTCTCTGCAACGACGCGCTTGGACTTTTCGGAGTCGCCGATGGGATCGGCGGCCTACCCGGCGGCGGCGAGGCGGCCGAACTGACTGTTCAGGACATCGTGCGTCGGATTGAGCAGGATCGGAATATCGACCTTGTGACTCTCACCCAAACCGTCAGCGGAGCCGTGCAGGTCCTTGGTCAGGAGCTCAACCCGCCGTATGGCATTGGGACCACCCTTACGTTTGGCATCTTTAAAGACGGACGGCTTCAACTCGCGCATGTGGGCGACTCTCGCGCCTACGTCTTGCAAAAGGGGGATTTCGTCCGGCTCACCGAAGATCACACCGTGGAAAACGAAGCCCGTCGCCTGCGGGCGCTCGGCGAAGCGATCGAAGTCAACGCGAGCAACCGCAATGCCCTTACTCGCTGCATCGGCCAGCCGGGGGTGCCCGAGGTGGATTTCCAAGAGTTCACCGTCACCTCCCGTGACCGCTACTTTTTCACGACGGACGGCATCTGCCGCATGCTCAGCGACGAGGAAATCTCCGAGATCCTTGCCGGCCCCGAGCGCCCCGCCGAGATGCTCAAAATAATCGTCGATCTCGCACTCAAACGTGGCGGACACGACAATCTGACCGCCGTGCTCGTATTCATCGACGAAGCCTGATGTCGACCTCCGCCCGCTCTGCACATTTCGCCGCGCTGGTCGCGAAACAGCCGGACAACGAACTCTTCCGCTTCAGCCTCGCGCAAGCCCTGCTCGCCGAAGATCGCGGAGCCGATGCGCTCGAGCATCTCGAATACTGCGCCCGCAAAAAAGCGGACTGGATGATGCCCCGCATCATGCTCGGGAAGACCCTGCTGGCGCTCGGCCGCCGTTCCGAGGCGAAGCCCTGGCTCGAAGACGCCCTCCAACTCGCGGTCGCCCAAGACCACCAGGACCCGGAAGCCGAACTACGCGGTTTGCTGGCGGGCTTGTAGGATCGGGGATCAAACGTGGGAGCGAGCGTGCTAGCGGTTTTTGTGGTATTGCCAACAGAAAAGAATAAAAGCCAGCAAGCAAGCGCCCCCA
>JANJTQ010000313.1 GCA_024711005.1 Opitutaceae bacterium
TCGGCCACCAGGTGCTGGAGCGACCCAACCGAGATCACTTCCTGACGCGGCAAATCAAAGAGCGCCAATTGCCGCGTCGTATTGAAACTGCCGCCGGCAAGGTTGATCAGAACGTCATTGGCGGTCGGATTCTTGGACCAAGCGGAATCCGCCGTTTCGATAAAATTGTCGGCCGCCTCCAGCAACGGACGGCGGGGGTCGTTCACGTCGGGCCGGTTGGTGGGATCGGAGCCATCGGTCCAGTCGCGCAGATCCTCGCGGAAATCGTAGGCATAGCCCAGCGTTACCGAGCCCGGTTCGTCCGGCACCGGCGCGGCATTAACCGCATCGAAATTGATACCCGGACGATACGTCGCCACTACCAGGCGATCGGGCGTGCCCGCCGTCAACAACTCGACTTCCAAGCCGGATGCCGCCGGTGCCGACAGCGTCGTGCCCGGGCCTGCCGCGCCTTGAGCCGACGGGTTGGATGACACGGGCGGAGTCGAGGCATCCGCGACCACCAACGTGTCGCTGCCCCATATCACCTGTACTTGTCCGGGGGCCCAGGTCGTATTCGCAGGTACTTCGAGAGAACTCGAAATCAGCGCGTTCAAATCGATCGTCGCCCCCGAGCTGGTGGTCACGGTCGGCAGACCGCGGATGTTCAGGCTCAGTCCGGCGGATGTCCCTGTGCCCGCGCCGGTCGTGAGCGTTGCCGCGTACGGATTCCACAGCTCGGCTTGCACGTCATAGCGCACCTGCAATACCCCGCTGCCGTCGCGGTAGAAACCGAACCGCACCACAAATTCCGAGAGGACCGGATTGACGGAGAACTTGGGAAACGCCGTCGTTCCGACCGCCGTCACCGCGGGCACCGGCGCCTTCATGGAGTAGGTTGCCTGCAATCCGGTAACCGACTCCGGGCGAGTCCGTAGAAACGCGGCCAACGGAGCCTCCTCCGCGGCGGTGTCGAAATCGGGCGTGTCCGACAAATCCTGACGCAGCCGGCCCGTCCCCGACGACAAGTCGACCAGCACCGCTTCACTCAAGGCGGTCACATGATGAAAATTAGTTTTCAGGTTGGTCGAAGTGACGACGGCGTCGGAAAACGGAAGTTGTGCGGACGTGAGCACACGGCTCAGGTTCGCCCGCGTTGCCGAGGCGTCGGGATCGAAACTGGCGCCGAACACCTTTTCTGTGCGTGGACGCGGCTGGGCGAGTTGGCGGAGCCGGGCCCGTTTGGCTGGGTCGCCCAACCAGTCGTCGCCAGCGGCCGGCGATGTGGCCGTGACGGTCCCAACGGAGTTATTGTAGACCAAATCGTCGGATTGATCGTAGAGCACCGTGCTGACCTTCACGCCCTGATCGGCGACCCAGTAAGCGTAGTGGCCGACGGTGACAGTCCCGCTCGATCCCGCGCCAGGCACGCTGGACGCGGCAACTTGGATCGGCCGCTTGGCGAGCTTCACGCGCTCCGCATCGGTGGAGACATTGTTGGACCCGACCAAGAAAACTTCAGATGCCGACGCAGCCGTTACGGGATTGGGTGCATTCGCCGGAGTGATCGCCAACGGATCGGTGCCCTCATTTCCGCTCACCAACCATGTCGTGAGGACGGGGTCGGTCCCGGCGGACGGAGGAGTCCACACACCGGCAAAATGAGCATTGCGAGCGGGCGACGTAATGTCGGCCGAGGCCGTCAGCCTCAAATCAGGACCGGCATGACGCTGGAGTTGCCCCAGCGCGATGTTGAGGCCGGCCATCGCATTCTGCCGTGCTTGGGCGATCTTTTTGCTGTTATCGGCCACCTGTGTCTCCACGCGTGACAACGAGGAGAGCGACACAAGCAGTAGAACCAAGAACGCCAAAAGCGTAATGGTAATGAGAAGGGCAAAGCCGCGGTTGGAGTTTAAGCGCGTCAAGACACGAAATGTTGAACCATCACGAGCAATTGTGTCCGGTTTAACTGAAAGATGCCCCGGACGTTGATCAAAAATCACAAGCCGCTAGCCTTGATCTCAACTCGTCGGGTATAGACCCGCGAATTGGCCAACGCGATCTCCCACCATGTGCCGGGAGCTGTGTATCCTGACGGAGCATTTTCAAGAAGCGCGATCTGGTTTGCGCCTTCGTCGGTCAATATTCTTATGAAAATCTCCGCAACCGCAGGTATTTGACGCACTGGAGATGCATCGGGACCAGGCCCTGCTTTGGATGTGTCCGAAGTCGCGGCGAAACTGAGCGTCCCTGTATCTGGGAAAACAGGATCCAATTCTCCAGTTGAGCGCCGCGTGAAAAACCGAACGCCGAAATCAACTACATTATTTGCAACAAGGGAATCGTCCGTCGGATTCCGCAATATCGAACCTGCACCCGAGGAGTAGTATTTCGTGCTATCCAAAAGATTGTAACCCGTCGTAAAGGTAATGTCGGGAGACAGTTCGGAACGATATAGTAAATAACGCTCCTCTGCATTTGCTGCCGTCGTAACCTTTCGCCTGATGATTTGGTAGGCGACTGCCCGTGGCGCGGACATCTTCGTTAAATTCGCATTTGTATCGGGAACATTCGTGATGAGTCGCAACCACATACCTCCTTTACCAAAACGATAATCTTCCAGATTCGGAGGTTGATTCGGAGGTGTGGCGACTGCGGGTAACGCCGGGACATAAAGAGAACTATCCACTGCACTGCTCGAACTAGGTGTCGCCGGTTTTCCGCTATTTCCCCATGCATCACCCGAGGGGACCGCCTGAATAGTAGACACCAACCAGACATTGCCATCCCTGCGCATAATGGCTGATTGAAGATCGCTCGTGATCATATCCATAACCGTGCGAGCCTGATTACCCGATGTCAGTGTCCCGGAAGACCTGCTCCAGCCTCCCGTAATGTTGACAACAATCGTCAGCATTAAGCTCACCAATAACGCCGTCACGGCAACCGCGACAAGCAATTCGATAATGGTAAACGCCGAAGAAGAGCGCGATGCTCCTGTTTTGGTTAAAATCATACGATTACTTAACGGGTGATGGCTGCGGACACGATCATGACATTTTTCTGAGAGTCGTCAGTTACCTGAGTTCCATTGGGGAGGTAGGCAGGCCACCGCAAGCTAATGGAAAACGCGAGGAATCCAGCGGAAGCATCTCCACTGCTATTACTGCCCGAAAGGGCCGTATTCCGAAGTAATGCAAACTCAAAAAATTTATCGGCATTAGTTAATGCCGCTGCCGTAAACGCCGCATCTTGACCGACAACGCGTCCGTCTCGTGTCGCATAAAAATTATATGTAGGAGAGGCGTTCGCCGCCGGCACCTGTAACGTGTTACCCAATGCTGTAAATCCGGTGCCAGAGCTGGAAACACTTTGCTGCAGTGCGGCCTGAATCGCTGACGTCACTCTGGTGGCTGCGTCAGAATCAGCTACGTCTGCTATATTTCGAGCCGTCGGGGCAAGCAGGCCGATTACTCCTACGATGGCCAACGCGAAGATACCAACCGCGACAACGACTTCGACCAATGAAAACCCAAGCCGGTTGCGATTTCCTTTAATGTAATTCATATCAGTTTCCTATAAAGAGGAGCCTTCGTTCAGAAGGGTGGCTATGCCATATTTACTTAAGACAAGGCCGCGAATCGCATTCGTATTGTCGATCGTCAATAGATTTGGACCGGTGATGTTTCCAGCCGATACCAAAATCCGTCCTCCAGCCCCCCCACTTAACGTCCCAAGCGGGGTAACTTGACCGGATTGAAGAAACTGAGATATAGCACCCGCCACACCAGGAACATTTCCTGTGCTCGTAAAAAAGTCGGACACATGTCCAGCCGTAGTTCCTGAGGTCAAGGTCACACCGTCGATACCTGCATGCGGAACTACATAAACCCCTTGGGGTAAAACCACCTCACCTCCTACCTCCGTCCAAGTGCCTGGGGTTTTCTCCACGACAATCCGAACGGAGCGCAAGAATGTGTCAGATGAGATATCTGCATCCACGATAATCATCGCATTCACCTGATTGAGGGCCGCCTGCCCCCTAGCGGCAGCCAATGTGCTCATTAATGTGCTCTGCCCCGCCCGCAACGCCGCACCTGGGTTGCCGCCCTTGAGCATCAAGCCAATTCCTGCAGCCAACACAGCAATAATGCCGATTACGACAAGGAGTTCAATTAGAGTAAATGCCCTCCTGTCAGGTGTATAACTAGGTAGTTTCGAGATCATTAAATATTCGTGTCATTGCCAACTATAGACGATGTCGGCCCCTGAAGCCCCTTTCCCTGCCGAATAAAAAATCGACGAGGCACGCACACCGTTAGATGTGTCAATCTTTCCGGATGCCGGTGTAACACTCCCACCGTCAATCGGAGTCACGGCCGTAGTAGCATTCAAGCCATCCGACGAATTAATGATCCCATCCAAGTTACTATCAACAAAAACGGCAATATCCGTATTGCCAAAAGCATCCACCAATCTGTCCCTTGCCTCATTTAGTTCACTATCTGCAATAGAATAAAAAGAAAGTATACGCTTATTGCCACATAGATTTGGATCCGTAGCCGCCAATTTGGTGGTTCCCGTCAAGTTACGACCCGTTAGGGCACCCGCAAACTTATCTGGGTTCACCTTCTTGCTTCCATTAGAGATATCTGGATAATAGCCATACTCCTGCCTAAACAACTCAATGGATGACGACCATTGATTAAATTGAACCTTGCTCTTGGCTTTATTGGCCGAGGTTTTGACCGACCCGACGGTGGGAATAATAATTCCGGCCAAAATGCCAATAATAGCAATAACAGTAAGGAGCTCAATTAAGGTAAAACCGCGGGATGATTTCTTATTCATAAATGCAGTAATCAAGCTTTAGGGGGGCGTGAGCCGACGTAGAGATTATCAACTTCATACTTTTCGTTCTGCGATTCGATAGTAATTAATCCGGTAGATGAATTTATCGAGATCCCCGTCGTTCCGTCAGGACCAGCAGAGAAGAGGACGAAGTTTTTATTCGCAGTCCAAGCACTTCCGGTTCCACGATAATAATAAATGTACCGACGCCCCCATGGATCAAGAAAGCTATTTAAAACCGATGTTTTTCCGGACGCGGCGGGAATGTTAGCTGTCTCTAGAGAGAAACGAGCCAGATCAACGAACCGCTTCCCGGTTATAGGAGCTAATGCCGGACCCAGCTTCCCGCTCAACGCATTGAATAAATAATACTGAGTACTTGTATCGGCCAAAGCTGAGCCTGTAGACGGACTTGCCGCGTTAGAGCCTGCCTGCGGGTAATCGCCATACTGATGCTTATAGGCCTCCAGCGATAACGCCAGCGAAGACAACTCCGCCTTTGCCTGCGCGATCGCCGCCCGCTCGTTCACGCCTTTTACCACGCCAAACGTGATAGCGGCCAAGATCGCGATGATCGCGATGACCGTGAGCAGCTCGATCAACGTGAATGCGCGTTTACCTGCCTGGCGTTGCAGGCGGGCCTGACGCACGAGGGGACGTGCAAGGGTAGGCATAAGGGGAGGACTCGATGCCAATCCAACTCACCTCGTTCTTCAATGTAAAAATTGCCCGCAATGGAAAAGAAGTGGCCCGAATCTACTCAATGCGAAGTACGTGCGACTGCACCTGATTTTCTCCTCCTGAATTCCCCCATGCAAACGAGGCCGCGGCTTCTGCCGGCGGCCATTCGATTGCCGGACCGAAGACGTAACCATCAAATGCGACGACAACGGCACCGAAAGATGAAAGGCGACCACGCGTCACCGCTAAGAATCGTCTGCCTGCAAGAAAACGGGCCCGCGGGCCACGCTCCACCTCAATTCACCTGCATCGTGAGACTCAGAGGACGTCGTCTGCAGCGACCTTCAGCAGGGCGTCGTGCAGTTTTGCCGCTTCGGCCACCACGGTGACCAGTTCGAGCACCGACACCGGCTTGAGGAGATAACGAAACAGCGCCGCTTCGTTCACGCTGCGCAGCAGCATTTCGGGCTTCATGTAGCCGGTGACCAGAATGCGCTGCGTATGCGGGTACTCCTCCCGCGTCCTCACCAGAAAACTCATCCCGTTTCCACCCGGCATCAAGTGGTCGGCCACCACGACCTTGAATGACTTCTTGCGCATGATGAACTCCGCCTCGCGGACGGACATCGCTGTGGTGACATCGAACCGGGTGCCCAACGCCTCGGCAAAAACGTCCAGCAAGGGGCGTTCATCGTCGACCACCAAGACCGCGTCGCGCGGCAATTCCGAGGCCGATGGGTTACTTTCGTCTCTGCTCATATTGGGTAGGTGCCCAAATTGGGCCCGATCACGTTTATGGCAAACCCAAAGCCCTTGAGATCCGCCATCTTATTCAGATGAAGGATTTCCGCGGTTCGAAAGCGGATAGAGAACCGTCCGGGTGTATCCTTGCGTTGCACCGATAGGTGCACAGGCGGCCTCCCCCGTAGACAGGCCCTTTTTGCGTTTTTCGTGGCAATACGTCCGTGGACAAGAATCCGGGCAACATTCGGCTCGGATCGCACGATTCCCTTTTAGTTTTGCGCGCAATCAACCCGCCGGCTTGGCTGCGCGCATGGATACCGATGCGTTGCTCGCGTCTCTGCGGGACGGCACCCTTTCCCGTGATTCAACCTTGGCTCTGACGGCCAGGGACCTTGCCGCGCATAATGCATCCGGAACCACCGTCCTGCACGCCGCCGCCAAATACGGGCGGCTGCGCGACCTGTCCGTCTCCGTCCTCACCCCTGCCCTGCTCACCCTCAAAAACCAGTCGGGCTACACCCCGCTTCATCACCTCGCCAACGGCGGCCATTTTCATCAACTGCCCGCCGGTCTCCTCTCACGCAGTGATTTTCTCATCCGCAGCAACTCCGGCTTCACTCCCCTGCACCTGGCCGCCGCGGGAGGCCACCTCGGCCAACTGCCCCCGGTCGTCGGACCGCTGGATCGCGAACTCCTCCTGCTCCGCACCGATCTCGGCAATACCCTCGTTCACGAAGCCGCCGAAGCCGGTACGCTGAACCGGCTGCCCGCGTCAGCACTGACCGAATCACTGCTCGCCGAGCGGAATCTCAGCGGCGAAACCGTCCTCCATGTCGCCGCGCTCAATGGTCACTTGGATCAGGTCCCCGCCTCCCTGCTTACCTCAGCCGCCTTGTTATTGACGACCAAAGCCGGCGACACCGTGCTGCACGCCGCTGCGATTTCCGGACACCTCGGACAGCTCCCGATCGAGGTGCTCGTTCACGACAACCTCATTCTCAAAAGCAAGACGGGCTACACCGTTATTCATGCCGCCGCCGAAACGGGCCAGCTAAGCCGCATCCCGACGGAGCGGTTGACCAAGGACCTGTTGCTCACCCGCAACGATCACGGCGACACCCCGCTGCACGCCGCCGCCCACGAAGGCCACCTTGATCAGATCCCCCTGGGTCTGCTGACCGCCGAACTGCTCGCCACTCGCAATTACGAGGGAGCCACTCCGCTGGCCAACGCGATCCGCCGCGATCACGTCGACCAATTGCCTCCTCACTTGCAGCCCAGTCCCCCGGGGCCAATCACCCGGGTTTTGAGCAAGTTGGGATTCAGCCGCGCGCCCTATTAAGGAGGCGGCAGATCGCCGCATACGGTGCGGCAATGCCCGGTCAACGTGACTCGGCTTCGTTGCGTCATCGCTCAACGCCAGCTATCACACCATCGTCGTCACATGCAGTTTTGGCAGAGTCCCCGGCAGCAGCCCGCCCTCTTCGGATAAAAACTCATCAATCGGGTGCGCCAACGAAGAGCCCGCCTGCCAATATTCATCCACCAGCCAGGAGCGCGGACGCTCCGACAAGCCGAGCTCACCGCCTTCAAGCATCAACGAAAGCATCTCCACGGCGGAACGCCCCAGACCGGGATAATCTCGCAGCAAACCGGACATCTTGGCCTCCTTCGTATTCACGCAAAACAGCGAGATGTCGGCCGGCCACCTCAGCTTCATGTTGCGAAGCCAGCCGCAGATCTCCGGCGCATGATGAATAACCAAAACATCCGGTTCATACTTTTGCATCCATGCACGAAATGTCTCCTCGCCCCAGGGCCCCATCGAGGCCAGCACGGGAATACGAGAGCGCTCCGGCTGTCGCAACTGCGACACCAGATATGCCGCATAATAGGTTCCGCGTTGATGCTGATTCTGCATCGGCTCGATCGCCATTCCCACCCGCCGATAGCCCGCCTTCTTCAAGAGGTGCAGCGCCTCGATGATTTTGTGGTAATCCGCGGTCTCCACATGGTGCAGATTCCGCGGATGCCACAACGTCCGGCCAATTTCCACAGCCGCCAGTTCGAGCCAATTCAAGTGCATGCGTGGCTGAAGATGCTCAAGCCTGGGAATGATGATCACGCCGCGTATCCCCCGCGCCCTTAATATGCGCCCGAGCCGGCGATGATCCACCGGCTTTCCGGAAACCACAAACGACTCCAATTTGTATCCCATCCCGGACGCACGGGAGACCGCCGCCTCGTGCATCGCCTTCTGATAATCGGGCCCCGTCTCAGTCGGATACTCGAGGATCAATCCGATCGTCTCTCGATAGCGCGATTCCGGAGACTGCCGCGCCAGCGACAGCGCCTTGGAAAAAAGCGGATTCACCGAATATCCAGCCTTTTTCACCACCGCCAGGATCTTGGCCCGCGTCTCCGGTGCTATGCGCCCGGTGCCGCGCATCGCCAGCGAAACCGCCGAGGGGCTCACCCCGGCCAGCCGTGCAATATCTCGTATGGATGCCATTCCCGGCACTAAAAGAACCGATCAAGTGTTTAGCAATCAAACAGTGTCCGGAATCGCCTCGACGAACAGCCTTTACTCAAGATCGAGATCCTTCCCCCGGTTCCCCCGTATCCTCGGTTCCCACCGCGGCTGGATCGCTCCATCGAGGACAAAATCTCCTGAACGAATAAGAGGCCGCGGCATCGGAAGACGCGGATATGCCGGACACCGTAAGCTTCGACGAGTCGGCGTCCGTAATGGTGGGGCGACGAAGCCAAGCGTCGGGACTCCCGACAAACCTGCGGTCCGGCAGTTTCTTGTTGATGATCGATCATGTTGGATGCCGCCGGAGGCGGCGGTTCGGCGTTCCAGACGATCATCGTTCCACTGGTCGAGACGATGTCGATGCCTGGAAAAATCCACCAACCCTCCGTGGCCCGCAGCATTTCTCTTCGGATCCATGCGCGCACTTGTTCAACACATGCGCAGTCTTTCGGCTTCCCTCGCGCCTGCGCTTTGCTTCACTCACCGATTCCTTCCACATGAGTAACACTACGATCAGTGCCATCACCGCCCGCGAAATCATCGATTCCCGCGGCAATCCCACCGTTGAGGTCGATGTCCGTCTTGCCGACGGCACCGTTGGCCGCGCAGCCGTTCCCTCCGGCGCCTCCACCGGCGAGCACGAGGCCCACGAGCTTCGCGACAGCGATGTCACCGCCAAGTCCCTGCCCAAGGGCATCAACGGCAAGACCCGTTTCCTCGGCAAGGGCGTCCTCGCCGCCGTCGGCAACGTCAAAAACCTCATCTCCCCCGAATTGATCGGCTACGATGCCCTCGACCAGGTCGGCGTCGACAAGGCGATGATCAAGCTCGATGGCACCAAGAACAAGTCGAAGCTGGGCGCCAACGCCATCCTCGGCGTCTCCCTCGCCACGGCCCACGCCGCCGCGAACGCCCTCGGCCAGCCCCTCTACAAGTACATCGGCGGACCCAACGCCAAGGTCCTCCCCGTTCCGATGATGAACATCATGAACGGCGGCGCCCACTCGGACGCTCCGATCGATTTCCAGGAGTTCATGATCCGCCCGATCAACTTCAACACCTTCGCCGAAGCCCTCCGCGCCGGCGCCGAGGTGTTCCATAACCTCAAGAAGGTTCTCAAGGCCAAGGGCCTCGCCACCGCCGTCGGTGACGAAGGCGGTTTCGCCCCCAAGCTCGCCTCCACCACCGACGCCCTCGACGCCATCGCCGAGGCCGTGAAGGGCGCCGGCTACAAGCTCGGCAAGGACATCACCCTCGCCCTCGACGTCGCCGCCTCCGAGTTCTACGACAAGAAGTCCGGCAAGTACGTCTTCAAGAAGTCCGACGGCCGTCAGTTCACCGGCGATGAATTCGTCTCCTACTACAAGGAGCTCTGTGCCAAATATCCCATCGACTCCATCGAGGACGGCTGCGCCGAAAACGACTGGGCCACCTGGAAGAAGCTCACCACCGCCCTCGGCGACAAGATCCAACTCGTCGGCGACGATCTCTTCGTCACCAACGTCGAGTTCCTCAAGAAGGGCATCGCCACCGGCACCGCCAACTCGATCCTCGTCAAGGTGAATCAAATTGGTTCCCTCACCGAGACCCTCGACGCCATCGAACTCGCCCACAAGAACCGCTACACCGCCGTCATCTCGCACCGCTCGGGCGAGACCGAGGACGTCACGATCGCCGATATCGCCGTGGCAACCAACGCCGGCCAGATCAAGACCGGTTCCGCCTCCCGCACTGATCGCATCGCGAAGTACAACCAGCTCCTCCGCATCGAGGAAGAGCTCGGCAGCACCGGCATCTACGCCGGCCGCCTGTAATCGAAAAACGAATACGCCGGTCTCCGTAATTCAAGGCGGGCTCCTTCGGGAGCCCGCTTTTTTTTTTTGCGCCGTGCATTGAGATGCAGGCTGCTGTTCGCCGGCAATCTTCTGGCAGCGTTTCGAGCATGTTCTCGAAATGAATTCTTCGAAGACCGCTCCTAATACCACCCCGTTAGATTCGGACGGGGCCCGGCTTGGAGGTCCGACGACCACGTCGGGCGTGATCGGCGTGCTCTCCGAACCGACCCGCCGAGGTCGTCGGATCTCCATCCCGGCGCCGGGCGGCGCAGACGTAACGGAGTCGTGCTAATCACGGGGCGGCAACTGATGTCCGTGCCGCACACGGAGGTTGTTTCCGCGACTGTTCATTTGGTCCATCACAGCGGCGAGCTTGCGGCGTTTCTCGTCCGTCGCGGCAAACAGGTCCAGTTGGCGCGCACCGTCCTCCACTCCGGAAAAACGCACACTTATCAACCGCAGCGGCCGTTGCCTGGACCAGGCTTTTTTCAAAAGTACCGGCACCAGCGGATAAAACGGCTGCTCAAGATCGGCCGCCTCCGGCAAACTCTTCCCGGCGCTCTCTTGCGTAAAGTCCCCGTACCGCACCTTGATCGTCATCGTGCGCACGCGTTTCCCATCACGTCGAATCGTCGGCATGAGCGCGTCGATCATGCCTTTCGCTGTCCGCTCGATCTCCGAGAAGTCCGCCACGTCCTTCGAAAAGGTCTCCTGCTGCGAATAACTCTTGGCGTCCTCGTGCTCCGTCTCAACCGGCCGATCATCCTCGCCTCTCGCCATCGCCAAAAACGCCGGCCAGTCGCGACCGAGCAACGCCTCCAACTCACGTTCGGCCTTCGTGAAGAGATCGCGGATTTTCCAGATGCCGTGGGTCTGCAGCGCAGTCTCGGTCTTGTCGCCGACGCCCGGAAGCTTTCCTATCGCGAGTGGCTCCAAAAACGACGCCTCGGCCCCGGGGAGCACGACCACAAAACCGCGTGGTTTGCGAAGCTTCGAGGCGATCTGCGCGACGAGCTTGTTGGTCGCGATCCCCATCGAAACAGGGATCTGCAACTCATCCCAAATGCGCTTCTGCAGACCGCGCACGGCGCCCTCGATTTCATCGGCTGATTTGAGTCCGCAGGGCCCCAGATCGAGATAGCCTTCGTCGATCGAATTACGCTGCACGTAAGGCGTGAGCGTTTCGCAGAGATCGAACATCTTTCGGGATACCGCGCCGTAACTGCCTTTGTGCGGCAGCAGAATCAGGTCGGGACACACCTTGAACGCCCGAGACGTGGGCATCGGCGTGTACACACCGCACGCGCGGGCCTCGTAGCTGGCCGATGCAATGATGCCTCGTTCACGTCCGCCCACGGCGACTTTTTTGCCGCGATAGTGCGGCTGCAACGCCAGCTCGACCGACACAAAAAAGGCGTCGGCATCGAGATGAACTATTGTCGGTAAAACGGGCGGCATCGGCAGTCCGGAAAGATTGGCCGCAAACGAGGCGAACGGCACAAAAAAGATTTCGGGAATTCGAACTTTCCGCACATCACGAATATGCGCCAATCAACGGAAAAGCTGGAAAGATCCGATCCGCGCGTCCACGAAAGCATTGCGGTTGGCCGAGCACATCAAGGCCGGCTCAAAAACACACCGACACCTTCGGCCCGCACGTCATGAATCCCGATTCCATCACCGAGCGCCAATTCACGCGCAGCAGGCATTTTGGTGATGCGACCAAGGACGAAGCCTTGAAGCAGACGACGTTCTATCAGGAACAGATCGGCTTTTACCTCGCGAATGTCTTCAAGGATCAAGGCGCCTATCGCCTCGAATGCACCCGGCGATTCGACACCGACCGCGTCTACACCATCCGTAAGGGCAGCGCGATTCTGATCGTCACCACCGTCTTCGGGCTCAACACGTCCTACAAAGAAACGCCTCCCCGGAAGTTCTACACGTTCACGACCACCGCCTCTCATCGCAACGAGGTCCTGGACAACACCGGCAAGGTCAACGAGGTCATTGAGTGGTCCCTCCGGATCACCGGGGGTCTGGTAATCGGCGTGGTGTTTTCGGTGATCCTGCTGCTCTTCGGCGGCCACCTGGGGATCTATCTAATCTCGCTGGCGTTCGCCTTCGGATCGGCTGTCGGCAGCTTCATCGGTCAACATATCGCCCGCAAAATCTACTCCACGGTGGAAACCCGGTTGGACGAAAAAGGAGAGCTCACCGACATCGACCACGAGTGGACTTTGCTCACCGACACCTTGGCCATCGTGTTTGGCGAGGTCCCGGCTGTGCCGAACGACGCCTCGTAACATTCCGACGCAAACACCTCGCCTCGCGTGCGCCGCCTTCATTTCTGTCCATGAACACTCCACCTCCTTTGTCACGCAACCAGCAGATGATCGACGCGAGTCATTTAAAACTGCTCGCGATCTTCCACTTCGTATTCGCAGGTCTCACCTTGCTCGGATTGGGATTTCTCTTCCTCCATTGGTGGTTCATGCATGCGATCATGGAGAACCCCGAGATGTGGAAAAATCAACAAGGGGGGCCGCCGCCCAAGGAGTTTATCGCTCTCTTCAAGTGGGTTTATCTGTTCTTCGGCACCGGCATCGTCCTGACCGGTGTCGCCAATACGATCTCGGGTTGGTCTCTTATGGCGCGACGCAACCGAACGTTTTCGCTCGTGGTCGCCGGACTCAATTGCATGGCCTTTCCCTTCGGCACGGCACTGGGCGTATTCACATTTATCGTACTTCTGCGCGATTCCGTGCGTGAACTATACGAAGCCCAAAAACGCCCGATCATGCCCTGACAATCCGCGCTACATTCGTGCAGTGCATACCTTTTTCCCAACCCACCGCCTATATCATGATCAAACACCTGATTGCCTCATTCGTCATCCTCCTCGCCCTCACGACCACCAGTGCCGCCGCCGAGCGCAAGATGCTCACCGACCTGCCCACCGCAATCGAGACGGCCACCAAAGGCGACAAACTCATTTTCATCACCTACGGCCGCGAGGCCTGCGGAAACTGCCGAAGCCTGAAAAAGCTGATCAATGAGCGGAAGGTAAAGCTGTTCGATTCCGAGTTCGTGCTGGTCGACCTCGACTGCGACGACAAGACGGTCTCACGTGAGTTCTACGACAAGTACCGCGCGTTGCTCAAAGACGCCAAGACACTGCCCTTTGTGGTTGTCGCGAAAGCCGACGGTACGCCCGTCTCCGCCATCAGTTCGTACAAGGACGCGAACGCCTACAACAAGTTCATCATCGACGCCAAAAAGAAGGCGAAGACCGCCAAGTGATTCCGGACAGCGGGACTCCGTGGGAACCGGCGCACAAATAAACATGGCGCCCGTCTATCTTGTTCTTCGCGATTGCGCAGGGAGGATTCTTAACCGCGAAGGGCACGAAGGGACGCGAAGTTGAGGAGGTCAGACCGACCGGTCTCGAATGTGAGGGGGGGAGGCGAGGCGAACATGCACCGGGAATGAAGATGGGGTCTTCGTGTAACTTGGCGTTCTTCGCGGTTATTCCCGGGTTCGATCCTCCGCCAAGTGATTCCGGACAGCGGGACTCCGTGGGAACCAGCGCACAAATAAACATGCACTCCCGTCTATCTTGTTCTTCGCGATTGCGCAGGGAGGATCCTTAACCGCGAAGGGCACGAAGGGACGCGAAGTTGAGGAGGTCAGACCGACCGGTCTCGAATGTGAAGGGGAAAGGCGAGGCGAACATGCACCGGGAATGAAGATGGAGTCTTCGTGTAACTTGGCGTTCTTCGCGGTTATTCCCGGGTTCGATCCTCCCGTTCAGGCCCTCTGTGCTCCACTTTCGGGAACAGCCTTGGCCGGCTGCTTTATCCGTTGAGATATTTACGCACTTACGACCTGGATTCCGACTCCACGATTGCCTTCAGGTCCGCCAAGCCTTCCTCAAATTGCCCGCCGATCACCTTGTCGTAGTTTGTGAAAAGGCCGACCACCTTCGCCATCAGGTCGTTGGTACCGGTCGTGCTCCAGGTAACCACGGTGTGATTCCCCTGAGGTTTGAAAATGAACTCGGCCGTACTCGAGCCCTCGACGGGTTTGAGAAAATCCATGCGATAGCGAATCCGTTCGGACGGCCGGCTGGCAATGATCGTCATAATGCCTTCGCCAACGTTCTCGTTTCCAGCCCAGATACACACCGCTCCGGTGCCCGACGGCGCACCCTCGAAGATCATCTCCGCGCTGGGGTCCAGTTTCGCCCAAGGGGAAAAATCCTGCCACTTCCGGAGATCGTTCACGTGGTCAAAGACCGCCGCCGGAGGCGCAGAGATGGTGGCGGATCGCGTGACGCGAAATTCGTCGGGTTGCAGCACCACGAGGATGGCGAAGACAATCACAATGCCCGTGAGCGCGAGGAGGATTTTTTTGAGCATGGGAGGCGGTTGAATGAATAGGTTTTCGCGGCGCCGACGCATCCAACCGGATCAAGCGGGCGACGTCCGCGCGATGAAAAGCGGGCGATAGGCAGCGCGATAAGCCCATGCCAGATAAAGTTCCAATGCAAGAAAGACTCCCGCGACCGCCAGCCCGGAGGGTTCGAGGAAAAGATGAAACGCGATGCTATTAACGATGAAGGGCGCAAACAGCACCAGCGGCACAAAACGGTTGATAACGAGTAACGCGCCCACGACCAGATGCGTACAGGCGATGAGCTTCATCATGTAGCCGGATGCCATCAACGCTCCGACAAATGCCATCGCCTCTTCCGGCATCGGTGTCGACGGTGGCGAGTAGAAGTTAAGGAATCCATTGAGCCCGAAAACGAGCAACGGCAGTCCCAGGAGAATCCGCGCGATAGCAGGAATGTAATGGGTGATTTTCATGGTAGCATTTGGTTCATAAACATCCTCAGTCCGAGGCGTGACCGCCAAGCCAAAGGACATTGATTATCGTTATCTTTATACTTTTGTCACCAGTGCGATGAGGCGATCTAGACTTTCGCCCCAGCCCTGATGGAAGCCCATCTGTTCATGTTTTCTACGGTTCTCGACCGTCCAGTGCAGGGCGCGGGCGGTGTATTTCGTTTTTCCGTCAAGATCCTCCAATGTGGTGATCGCGGTAAAAAACGGGTCGGGTGAAGGCAGCCAGCCGGGATCAAAGGCGTCAGTGAAAACGATCCGCTCGTTTTCGACGACCTCCAGAAAGACGCCTTTCGTCGGATATTCGCTGCCGTCGGGCGCGCGCATCACCGTGCGAAAGATCCCGCCCGGACGCAGGTCCATCTCGTAAAACGGAGTGGTCATGCCGTGAGGCCCCCACCACTCGGAGAAGCGCTGAGTCCAGGTTTTGAATACACGGTCGCGCGGAGCGTCGATGATCCGGGTGATAATCAGCTCTCGCGTGTCGGCGATTTCGCGACCAGTCGCGATCGCCGGTTTTTCGATGGTGGGTTTCATGATGTCTTGAGGTCTTCCGTTGGGTTTTCCATGCCGCGAGAGCCTCTACCCGCCGGCGGAGCGGTCCGCGTCGTCCTGCTCGTCGCAAAGCTCGCCGACCCGGGCGGCCGTCGTCATCGCGACATCCGCGGCCTCCCGGCTGCCCAGGCGCTCGAGCACGAAGGCAAGCTCCACCAGCTCCATTCGCAGGATGTCGAGTTTGCCGAGCAGGACTTGATGAATCGCGAATTGTTGCATCGGAACCGATGGACGCGTTCAGGCGCTGACCAGGACCTTGAAGCCGCCATAGAGCATGCGCTTGCAGTCAAAGGGCATGTCCTTCGGATCGCACATCGCGGCGATTCGCGGATCCTTCATGATTTTGGCGTTCACCTTATCGCGGTGCGCGCGCGACTTGTAGACGATCCAGGAAAACACCACGGTTTCGTCCGGCTTGGATTTGATGCCTTTCGGAAACGGCATCGCCATCTCCGTATTCAGATCATCTCCGACACACTCTTTGTAATCGAGCGCACCGTATTCGCGCCAGATCTTGGCGGCCTTCGTCGCCATGCGGCGGTAGGCGTCGACTTTGTTTTTAGGAAGCGGAATAACAAATCCATCCACGTAGTGGGCCATGATGAAATCTCCTTTGATTGGGTTTAGGTTGCAGGTTCGATGGGCCGGGGTGATTGCCCTTCAAAATAGTCAACGAACGACCCCGTCCGTTCCGGACACGAAAAACAGGCTTCCCCAAAAAAGATATGTCCTTCCGGCTCGGCGCCGTTCGTCGTACTTTTCATCACCTCATTCCCAAGCCAAATAAACGGATCACCCACCATGGATACACACCCCGCACCCAGTCCCTACATGCTGCTCTTCCGGAACACCGGCCCGGAGAACCATCAGCACCTATCACCGGAACAACGCCAGCAACTCGTAAGCCGGTGGAACGACTGGTTCGAAGGTCTCGTGAGCCAAGGAAAGGCCGTGGAAGGCCAGCCCTTGGAGATGGAGACCCGCATCGTCTCAGGCTCGAGCGGTCGCGTGGTGGACGGCCCTTTCCCGGAGGCCAAGGAAGCCATCGGCGGTTACGTAAAGCTCATGGTAAGCGACATGGATGAAGCCACCGAGATCGCGAAGCGCCACCCGGGGCTCGCCTACGGTCTGATTGTCGAGGTGCGCCAGTTGACTCCGCATTGCCATCTCGGCGTCAGAACAAAACCCGCCACCACATAAGCCCGTTCACCGGCCGATATCCGTGTCACCCGAAAAGCCAGACTCATCGGGCACCGCCGCGCAGCCCGCGAAACTCGTCGAACACTTCTTTCGACACGAGACAGGGCGTCTGCACGGCGCGTTGATTCGTTTGCTCGGAGTGCAAAATTTCACGCTGGCGGAGGATATCGCACAGGAAGCTTTGCTTCGCGCCTTGCGTACCTGGTCGATGGGCGGCGTCCCTGAAAATCCCGCGGCGTGGATCACCCGCGTGGCGATGAATCTCGCAAAGGATACCCTGCGTCATCAGCGCATGTCCGCCGCAAAGGAGCCGGCTGTCATCAAGCATATCGAGCAGACACTCCCCTCCCCGGCTGTCGCCATGGAGATCGCCCGGACGATCCGCGACGACACGTTGCGCCTCCTGTTCGTCTGTTGCCATCCATCGATCGCGCCCGACGCGCAAGTCGTGCTCGCGCTCAAGATTCTGTGCGGTTTCAGCACCGGCGAAATCGCGCGGGCGTTTCTCAGCAGCGAGGCGGCGATTGAAAAGCAACTCACGCGCACCAAACAACGGATCGCAGAAGCCAACATCGGCTTCGATCTGCCGGAAGGCACCGAGCTGTCCGACCGGATCAACGGCGTGCTGGCAACGCTGTATCTTTTGTTCAACGAAGGTTACAAGGCGTCGGCCGGCGACCGCCTGCTGCGCGAGGATCTTTGCCAGGAAGCGGTGCGGCTGACCTCACTCCTGGTCGCCCATCCCGCCGGCAATCTGCCGCGAAGTCACGCGTTGCTCGCGTTGATGCTTCTGAACGCGGCGCGTTTCCCTTCGCGCGTGGATGAACACGGGGACCTGCTCCGCCTCGACGATCAGGATCGCTCGAAGTGGAATCAGGCGCTCATCGAACGCGGGCTGCTCCACTTGGTTCAAGCCGCGCAAGGCACCGAGGTCGGCGAGTATCATCTTCAGGCCGGCATCGCCGCGTGCCATTGCACCGCCGCGGACAGCGCTTCCACGGACTGGCCTCGCATTCTGCGCCATTATGATGAACTCAATCGCATCAAGCCTTCACCCATCGTTGCATTGAACCGTGCGGTCGCGGTGGCCAATGTACATGGAGCGCAAGCCGGCCTCGACGCGATTCACGCGATTCCCGACCACGAGCGCCTGGAGAAACATCACCTCTTCCATGCGGTGGTCGGCGAATTACAGTGGCGCCTGAACGAACACCGCGCCGCCGCCGAAAGTTTCAGACGTGCGCTGCAACTCGCCCAAGTCGGCCCGGAGCAGCAGCACTTAACGCGCATGCTTGAACGATCGTCCGACGCGGTCCGTCAAAAGAAAAACACGCCAGATCGATCATAAGCGGCGGGCGTTTACAGTTCAGCCGCGCTCACCGCGAGCAGCCGCGACTGTTCGCACCGTTTCCGCGATTTCTCCACGCCGAGCGCATCCAAACCGAGCGCGTTGGCCACGGCCAGCACGGTGCCAACACCACAAAACGGATCAAATACCACGCTCGCGCCCACCTGGTCCTTCGCAAAACGCACCGCATCTCCGGCCGCGCGGACCCCCATCGCTCGAACCCAAGGCTGCCGGCCCATGTCGGTAATGACATCCGGCATCGGTAACACGTCGGGGCATTTCATCGCCCGCGATACCGCGATCAAATGCGTGTAGCCTGGTCGCCCATACGTGAGCATTCCCGGCGGCCGTCGGCAGACGACTTTGTGAAACAAGACCTGCGCACCGGAATCTTCGGCGGATCGAATCACCATCGCTCCTTTGTCGATCCACACGCCGTCCTGTTTTATGTCCGATTGAAAAAACAAAGCCGCGCTTTCGTCCGGAACGGAATCGATGACCAAACGAACGGCGTTCAGAAACCAAGCACGCCAGACCGTCAGCGCCATGTTCACCTCGGAAACGTCGGGCAATGAGGTCACGGCGCAGGCTCCGGGAATTTGTCCGCGCGTCTCCATCCACGGAATCGAATCCGCGCAATAAACGTCACGGCGAGGCGCGATCATGGAGGTCACGTCGCACCCGGTGTCTTCGGCGCATAGTGAGGAACGATCTGCTTCAGGTGCCCCTGCACGATCGAGGCGATTGTGGCGGCGGGCACGGTGCCTTTGTGCAACTCAAAGATCGCAACCAACAGCGCCACCTCGATGTCCACCTTGTCGGTACTGGCGGCCTTCATCGCCGCGAGGATTTCGAGAGCCTTCTTCTCGGTCTTTTTATAATTCAGGAAATTTTGATCGGACGCGGTTTCGCTCATGCCCAAAGGGGTTCCCGCAAGTGAGGCGTTCGTCAAGCGCCGGACGCTTCGAGGAAACACCCTGCAACGCGGTTGCACGGTTGCTTTTGGCCGGGAAAAACAAGTTAACCGGTGCGACACGTATGCCTATCAAACTGCTGCTTCTCCTCGTTTCGTTCGTGATGGTCGACAAAACCGCCGCGGCGGTTTCGGACCGGTATCAATCGGCGACACAGGCGCGGATCAATGGCAGCTACATGATCGTGGTGCTCGCCGACGGCGCAAAAACCATGGTGCCGGTCGCCTCGCTCACACCCGAGGATCACGAATGGCTGCTGGCGTTGTCCCGGAAAAACCCGATGGCCGGCGGAAAATCGAGCGTCACCGTCATCACCGAAGCCGAAGCCAACCCGGTCCGGGCGAAGAAAACCATCGTGACGGCGACAATCGACGGTCCGCTCGAAACGGTGCGGCTGTGTCAGCCCAACGTCATGCGCGATCAAATCGGAGGCACGTGCATGCTCTACGCACGTATCCATTGGCTGGATATCGCCGGCTTCTACACCAAGACGCCCGATATCTACAAAATCATCAACGGCACTCCGCCCAATGCTCCCTGGCGCGAGCCCCGCTACGTCCGCGGACTGACCACCGTTTTCACCACCCACCAGCCGCAACCGGCGCGCCATCGGCTGCCGCCTCAGGCCGACCCGTTCGAATGGGCGCGCGGAGAGTTGCGCAAAGGCCGTCCATTGCTGGCGGCCTTTCCTCGCGAAATCTGGCAGGCGCTGCCGCCGGGCTTCGTCGCGGCGCATCCGTGGAATGGCGGCAACGTCGGCCACCAGATCGTCATCAACGGCTTCACCTGGAACAAAGAGACGCGCCAAGGCATCTTTCACATCATCAATTCGTGGGCGGAGCTCCCGGCCTTCGACCTCACGACGGAAGCCGCCGGCGGCGGCGCTTTGGCGATCGAGGAAAGCCTCTCGCCGATCGGCGAGGTTCTGAAGGAGACCGGTGCCGGCTCCGTCAAGGAAGTCGTGAAAAGCATCCGTCTCATCAAGGCCGTCGGAGCGGTCAATCTTTACGAAGTGGAAACCACGCTCTCCACCCGCCGGATGATGGCCGCCAGCGAAAGCGCGGTGCGCGACCTCGTCGAGAATCCCTAACCCGCCTGCTGCGCAACCCCAGGAAGGTCGCCGTTGGCTCAGCCCAGCAAGGCCTCGCGCATGGCGCGAAACTTGAGCTCGGTCTCGGAATATTCCCTCGCGGGATCGGATCCTTCGACAATCCCGGCGCCCGCATACACGCGGGCCGAAGTCCCTTCGACTAGCGCCGACCGGATGCCGACCAAAAACTCGCCGCCTCCTCGTGCATTCAACCAGCCGATCGCGCCGGCGTAGAGTCCGCGGGGGAATCCTTCGAGTTCGCGGATTCGGGCCACCGCCGCCTCACGCGGAGATCCGCCAACCGCGGGCGTTGGATGAAGCCGGGCCAGCGCATCCAGTAAACGAATACCGGGCGGCAACTCCGCGGTGATCGGCGTGTGCAGATGCTGAACGTTGGCAAGCTTCCGGAGGACGGGCGTCGCCGGGAACCGGGGAGTCAAACCCAGCGGCTCCAGACGGCGCACGATCGAGTCAAGCACGTGTCTTTGTTCGCGCAGATCCTTTTCGCTTTCGAGCAGCGCCGCGCCCAGAGCGGCGTCCTCGCTCGCCCCGAGTCCCCGACGGGCGGAGCCCGCCAGCGCCTCGGTTTCCAACACACCCTTGCTGACACGCACCAGGCGTTCGGGGCTTGCGCCGATAAAGCTCTGTCCGCGCCCATTCGCGACGGAGAAACTGTAACACTCGGGAAAACGTTCACGAAGCCCGTTCAACAGGCGCAACGGATGAAGCGGAACGTCCGCCTGCATATCCTGCGCCCGGGCGAGCACGATTTTTTTGACGTGACCGTCGGCGATCGCCGCCAGCCCGCCTGCGACCGAAGCCCGGAAGTCCCCAACTTCGGTGGTGGTGAAAGTGGCTCGGGTCAGAGTGGCATGGGCTTCCAGCCCATGTGCCGAACCCGATCCCATGGGGTGGAAGCCCCTGCCACTTTTCGAACCGCGTCCGTAGTCGAAGTTTTTGAACTTTCCGTGTGCGCGCCAGACACGCTCGGCCAGCGTCGCCAGCTCGGCGTCGGGCGCGACCAGCAGGTTGGCCACCGCAGTCGTCACCTCCCCCGCCCGCGCCACCTGCCAGCGAGGTACAAACACGCGCGCGGCGGGAAACGCCTCGCCGGGCTCCACGTCGTCGAGAAAGGTGAATGCTCCGAAAAAATGAGGTCCGCCAAACGGCGCGTCGACATCGCCGACCGCGATGGTGCGCTCAAGCACGTCGTCCATGAATCGCTGCACCGAGGCAAACCGGTCAGGCCCCGAGGCTTCGTGTGTGAGCACCGCCTCCGCACCTGCGATCGCCGTCTGAATGGTCGGACGCTCGGCGTAGAAATGCAGCTCACCCGGCTCGAAGATCGCCTCCAAGACCGCCAACGGATCAAGCGCACCCACCTTGAGCGAAATGCTGACCAACCGCGCCCGCCCGTCCCCCCGCGCCGCGTCCCGGCACTGGCGGAGAAAAGCGACCAGCGCCTCGGGCGAGGCGTTCTCGGCGGGATGAATGGGAAGGATCGTCACGGCTCGGAATCATTCTTCGTTCTCTTACTCGTTCTTCGTTCTCGAAGAAGGAAGGAATTTCAAATCGAGAACGGGTAAGAGAACGAAGAACGAGAACGATTGAAAACACTCAGCCCTGCTTGGCCGGCTCCGCCTGCGGACGAGGGAAGAGAATCGCCGTGGCGGCCACTTTCGAACCCGTGAGGCGGCCGTCCCAGACCAGTTCGTCTTTCCAGACAGCGCCGCCGGTGTAGCCCAGCACGCCGTGGATTTTCAGCGTCGTATCCGGCATGACCGCGGGCAGCAGCGACACGCCCAAGCGCAGCGCCTCGGCCATCGTCGCGAGCGAGGTCTTCAAGAGCGCCTGGTCCTTCGGGTCGGTGGACTTGCCGAGTTTCCAGGGGGCTCGTGTCTCGATGTAGGCGTTGGTCGCGGTGATGAACGCAAAGGTGCGCTCCAGCGCGATGTGAAATTGGAAGCCTTCGTGCAACGCGAGGACCTCGTCGCGGGTCTTCGTCCAAAGCGCCTGCAAATCCTGCTCGGGCTGTCCGAAGACCTCGGCCTCGACCGCGGGCACAACGCCACCGCCAAAGCGGTTGGTCATGTTGAGCGTGCGGTTGACGAGATTGCCCAGATTGTTGGCGAGTTCCCCGTTGTAGCGGGCGAGGAATTGCTGAAGCGAAAAGTCGCTGTCCTGGCCCACGCTCATCTCGCGAATCATGAAGTAGCGAAGGGCATCCACGCCGTATTTGGCGGCGAACTCGGCGGCATCGACGAAGTTGCCGGTGCTCTTGGACATCTTGCTGCCGTTGATCGACCACCAGCCGTGGGCGAGGAGCGACTTGGGCGGCTCGAGTCCGGCGGCCTTCAGCATGATCGGCCAGTAAACAGCGTGCGGCGGCACCAGGATGTCCTTGCCGATCACGTGAAAATCGGCCGGCCAAAACTCGGGCTTGTCGACGACCGCAGTGTAATAGTTCACCAGCGCATCGAACCACACGTAGGTCACGAAATTCTCGTCGAACGGCAGCGTGATACCCCACTCAAGGCGCTCTTTCGGACGCGAAATGCAGAGGTCGTTAAGCGGCTCGGACAGAAACTCGAGCACCTGCTTCTGGCGGTAACGAGGGAAGACGAAGTTCTCGTTGGCTTTGAGATGGTCGACCAGCCAGTCCTGATACTGACGCAGTTTGAAGAAGTAATTCGACTCGGTGATCTCGGTGACCTCGCCGAAGAGTTCGGGCCAGGAACCGTCGGGGTTGCGGTCCTTGTCCTGGAGGAACTGCTCCTGACGCGTGGAGTAAAAACCCTTGTATTCGGCCTTGTAGATTTCGCCCTTGTCGAAGAGCTGCTGGAGCAGTTGGCGGACAACCTTCTTGTGACGCTCCTCGGTGGTTCGGATGAAGTCGTTGTTGGAGATATTGAGCGTCTTGCACAAGGCGCGGAACTCCTCGGAAACCTCGTCGCAAAACTGCTGCGGCGCGATGCCCCGCTTTTTGGCGCTCTGCTGTACCTTCTGACCGTGCTCGTCGACGCCGGTGAGGAAATAAACGTTGTCACCCATCAGCCGCCGAAACCGGGCGATGACGTCCGTCAGCACCTTTTCGTAGGCGTGGCCTAGGTGTGGCGAACCGTTCACATAGTCGATGGCGGTCGTGATGTAGAAGTTCTTCATGGGCGGAAGGGGAAACAGAAAGGACGTCCCTTCAAATGTCGAAGATTTTGCTGGGGCTTCAGAGTCGCTGCGCCGGACGAATCTTTTCCCGAAGCGGACCCTCCGAAAAAAACCAAACGCGCCGGAACCGAACTAAACTAACCAAGACAATAAATATTAGTTGACCCTAATTAACGTCGCATAAAATTAGGTGAGCCTAATTTTCATATGATAAACAAACTATATCGCCTTCTCCTTTTGGGCCTCGGCTTGGCTGGCGGTCTTCAACTCGCCCACGCGGCGCCCAAACGCCCGCAGGTACTGACAACCTTCACCATCATCGCCGACATGGCGCGCAACGTCGCCGGCGAGCACGCCGACGTCGATTCCATCACCAAGCCCGGCGCCGAGATTCACGGTTACGAGCCCACGCCGCGCGATATCGTCAAAACCAAGCGCGCCACTCTCGTTCTCTGGAACGGCATGAACCTCGAACTCTGGTTCGAGAAGTTCTTCGCCAACATCGGGGACGTCCCGCAGGCCCTCCTCACCGAGGGCATCGAGCCGATGGGCATCACCGAGGGCCCCTATACCGGCAAGCCCAACCCTCACGCCTGGATGTCGCCCGCCAACGCCGTCATCTACGTCGAAAACATCCGCAATGCCCTCGCCCGCGTCGATCCGGCCAACGCCGACGCCTATGCCGCCAATGCCGCCGCCTATATCGAAAAAATCCGCGCGCTCGATGCGCCCGTTCGCGAACAACTCGCCCGCATCCCCGAGGACCAACGCTGGCTCGTGAGCAGCGAAGGAGCCTTCTCGTATTTGTGCCGCGACTACGGACTCCGCCCGCTCTATCTTTGGCCGATCAACGCCGACGCCCAAGGCACGCCCCAGCAAGTTCGCCACGTGATCGACCAGGTCCGTAAGTACAAAATCCCGGTGATCTTCAGCGAAAGCACCGTGAGCGACAAACCCGCCCGGCAGGTCGCCCGCGAAACCGGCGCGCGCTACGGCGGCGTCCTCTATGTGGACTCCCTCACCGACAAACGCGGCCCCGCCCCCACCTTCCTCGCCCTCCTCCAGACCAACGCCAACACCATCGTCAACGCCTTCCTCCAGGAGTCCGCCAAATGAAACGCCTTCTCCTGCTCTCCGTCCTCTCCGCCTCCACGGTCTCTTCCGTCACCGCTCAAACGGACAAATCCGCCTACACCGTCATTAATCCGACTCCGCGCGATCAGATGCGTGAACTCAGCACGGACCGTCCCGACCAAACGGAGAGCCCCTACACCGTCGACGCCGGCCACTGGCAGATCGAATTCGATTTCGCCAACTACACCTATGACAGCGAATCCGGCGTGCGCTCCGAGACTTGGAACATCGCCCCCGTAAACGTGAAGCTCGGCCTCAACAACTCCACCGACATCCAGTTCATCTTCGACAGCTACAGCCGCGAACGCATCCGCGCCGCCGGCACGAC
>JANJTQ010000332.1 GCA_024711005.1 Opitutaceae bacterium
GCTCGTTCGTTGACTGTGTGCATTCAACTCCACTGAACCCATGAGCAATCCCAACACCGAGTATCCCGTTCTCTGCCCCTACCTCAGCGTCCACGACGCGGCGCTGGCCATCGACTTCTATAAAGCCGCATTCGGCGCAACCGAGCGCTACATCCTGACCGACAAAAAGTCCGGCAAGGTCGTCCATGCCGAACTTCTGATCCAAGGCAGCCTGATCATGCTCGCGGAGGAAAATCCGCAATGGGGCAACAAGTCCCCCTCCACCCTCGGCGGCACCCCCGTCACGTTTTGTCTGATGGTGGAAAACACCGATGCCGCGTTCGATCGCGCCGTCGAAGCGGGAGCCGGCGTGCTCATGCCCGTCGCCAATCAATTCTACGGCTTCCGCAGCGGCAGCGTGAGCGACCCGTTCGGTCATCAGTGGATGCTCCAACACCAGATCGAAAAGGTCTCCCCCGATGAGATGCAAAAACGCTGGGACGCGATGAGCGGCCCCGCCGATGCGCCGGGCCAATGATCGGGAATAAAACGAGCAGGCCGTCACAACGCCATCCACCGCATGCGCTGGATGGCTGAAAGGTAGGGACGGACACGTGGCCGTCCGGTTCGCCACCAGCCAATCGCCGCTCCTAGCGCGCCCGGCGGTCACGCCCTACCTTCAATAAGACAACGATGCCCGTTGGTCTTCCATCTGTGCCCACCCGCAATCTGTGGTTAAATCGGTTTCCGCTCACGGATGAGCCACAGAGCCGAGCTGGAGAATCCCGAGCGAGTCGCGTTGTTTTGCGGAAGAAAGGACCACGTTACTCCGTCCGCCAGCTTTGCGGATCGCGCTTGGCGTGCCAGAAGCGCAGCACGTAGACCACGCGCTGCGTCTCGTCGATGCGATAGGTGACCAGGTCGCGAGCGACTCGGCCAAGGCCACAAGCACGCCACCGACACGCATGGCGGCGTCCGGACTGCCTTGGGCGATGTAACGGGCAATCTCGCCCAAGTCTCGCAGCGAGGGCCGCGAGAGGATTACCCGGCAATCCATTGGCGCAGATTCTTGCGAACGTCCTCGACGGGAATACCGCCCTCTTCCGAGAGCGAGCGCTCGGCATCATCGATACCCGCAAGCATCGCCGGGGTTTCCGGCCACAGTTTCGATTCCAGCCAGGCGGCCACTTCCCGTTGCGCCTCAATCGGGAGTTTCGCCAGGGCGGATTCGATTTCCATCACGGTGCTCATGCGGTGAACGGTGCGGTTTTTTCGTCCGTTGGCAACCGCACGGACATGTGACTCCGCGCCTGCGCTCCGAGTAGTTGGAAGATCGTGACTTCGATATAGTCGTGGTCGCCAGTTTCTCGTGACCGAGCAGTTACTGGATAAACCGATGTCGGCGCGCCCGGCGATCACGCACTACCTTCAATAAGACAAGGCAGCCTGTTGGTTTTCATCTGTGACCCATACCCGTGATCTGTGGTTAAATTCCGGTTACCGCTCACGGCTGAGCCACAGAGCCGAGCCGGAGCGCCTCCACAGAGGTCACGGAAGAAAGACGCTCTGATTCGGGATTGTCGATACACCGGCAATCATGCCTTCAGTCGAGGCGGGTCGATGGAACAAACCGCCTGAAGTTTCCGTGATAATAAATCGTCGCTTTGTCTACCTTGCGGTTCACGTCGTAATGAAGCCTGAGCTGCCAAGTGCCCCGGATATAACCCCCATCAACCCGACTCAGCATCACCTGCTCCCCGCCTGGCTCATACGCATAACTGTGGCGTCGCTCGGAACTCTTCACAAAGCATCGCAGATCGTCCGGCGTCATGCCCGTCCGGACCCGCTCCCATCTCACCGGTCGCTGTCCCCATATCGTGGTGACCGCATGCGCATGCACACCCAATACGCCGGCAGCCACCACCGCCAAGCCACCCAAAAGCACGCGAACCTGAAGATCAGCTCGCTTGGCTTTACGACGCTTATCTCCGTGATGACGGGCTCAAAAAAAGCCGGAGGCGTGAACCTCCGGCTGCGTGAAAGCGAACGAGTGCGTTTGGCTCAGAAGAACGTCAGGTAGTTGCCTTCGCTCATGCGCTTGATGAGGAGCGCCAGCTCCATCGCGTGGTAATCGCCCCACATCGACGACTCGCCGCAGGGGACCTTCTGGCCTTTCGGGATGTGATCCCAGCCGTTCGGACGGTGATAAACGCTGTGCAGGATCAATCCCTGGTGCTTCGGGTCGGTCGACAGGTATGTGTCGGTGAAGAGCGAGTTCGCCACCGTGAGGCCGGCCTGCGTGTAGTGTTTTCCGGCGGTTTTTTCGCCCTTGGCGGAGAGCCATTGGCCGAGGCGGAGGAATCCTTGCGCGGCGATCGCGGCGGCGGAGCTGTCCACCGGCTCGAAGGCATTGAAGGGGTTGGCGTTGGTCTTCGTGAAATCGCCCTGCCGGTGCGTGTTGAACGCGGCGCTGTCCCAGTAGGGAATGCCATCCTTCGCGGAGTAGCCGTCGATGTAGTAATCGCTCGTCGCCATGGCGGTTTCGAGGAAGAGATCCGTGACCGCGCGGCGTCCGCCGACGGCGTCGAGTTCGGCGCCTTTGACGGTGTCGAGGAACTCAAGTTGCTCGGCGTAACCGGCGATGATCCAGGCCGCACCGCGCGTCCAGGTGGTGAACGGCGAGTAACCTTGTTGCGACGAGGGGCAACGGAACTGGCCGTCGTTGCGATTGAAGACCGACTCGTGGGCGACGCGGCCGCGGACATCGTAACTGTCGCGCCCCTGACCGAAGAACACGTTGAAGCGCGCGGTGGTCGCGGCGTGCTCGATGGCGCGGTGGAGGAGATTGATGGGTTTGTCACCCTCGCCCATCAGCACGTGGCCGAGTTGGTGCGCGACGACCAGCGAACGCATGGAGCGAATGGTGTCGGCGAAGAGCGACTGCGGACCGTTGAAGGAGTAAACGTAGCCGGAGGGTTTCACGCCGGGCGAGCCCTTCAGGGGCGACCACGGGGCGGTCTGGTTGGTGGTCGCATGACGGGCGGCCTGCACGGCGCCGGAGACTTTGAGCGCCAGTTCGGTGAAGTTGAGTTCGTCCTGGTTGAAGGGGATCTTCCCCTCGAACATCAGGCGGCGGAGATTGCCGTAGGTGGAGACGTTGTTGAAGCCGTGGTCATGTACGCCGATGTGCGAGACGTGCGAGGCCATGAGCTGCACGGTCTTCTCGCGGCCGAGCTTGAGAAAACGCTCTTCGCCGGTGGCATCGTATTGGAGAAACGCCATGCCGAACTGGAAGCCCTGCGTCCATTCGGTCCAGCCGCGCGAGGTGTATTTGCCTTTGACGGTGAAGACCGGCGTGCCCTTGGAGGGGTCCCACGACTTGTTGATCGCGTCGATCTTTTGACCGGCGAGTTCAAACACGCGGTCGACTTTCTTCTGGAGCTTGGCGGGGGTCAGCGTGGCGTCGATTTTCATGGTAAAAGGTCTGCGGAGCGTGCGCGGCGCAGGCGTCCGAAACAAGGGCCAACTGCCAGCACAAAGCCGCGCTCCCAGCACAAAACCGACTCGCGACGGCCGGGCGATCGGATGTGGAGTGCGGAGACTTGTCACCGCTTTCGACGGGCCGACCTGTCGGCCCGCAATCCGTCCGACGCACATCGGAGGCGCCGTGACAAGTCCCGGCGTCCAAAGCGGCGAGAGCTCGCCGCACTCCATATCAAGCGCCGGACCTTACCCGGCGAAGGTCGTCATCAGCTCCGCGTAGATCTTCGCGCTCGCGACCAGTTCGCCCACCGAGGCGCGTTCGTCGACGGCGTGGCAGTTGTCGCCACCGGGGCCGTACCCGAGCGTGGGGATCTTCAGGTGATGCGAGAAGAAGTGCATGTCGTTAAACCCATACGAGGTGCGGAAAACACTCTTCTCCCGCCGCACGCGCGTCACGCAGTCGGCCATCGCCGAGAAAAACGGGCCGCCCGGAGGCATGAAGCACGGGTGATTTTCGGAGACCTTTTCCACGGTGATGCGACACCGCGGAATCGCCTTCGCCGCCTGGCGCAAGAACGCCCGCAACTCCCGCTCCGCCGCCGCCACCGTCTCGACGGGCAACACGCGGCGGTCGATCGAGAAGCTCGCGAGCGCCGGCACCGTGTTGATCTTACCGCCTTCGCCGGAGGCAAACACGCCGCCGACGTTGATCGTGGGCGTCTTCACCGTGCCGTCGGGCGCGGTGAAGGTGCGCTTGGCCAACCGTTGTTTGTAATCTTCAAGGGCACGCACGAGCGCGGACATTTTTTCGAGGGCATTGATGCCTTGCTCCGGCTGACTGCCGTGAGCGGCGCGTCCGTGAACGATGACATTGAGCCAGACCACGCCGTTGTGGCCGCAACAGATGCCGTTGCCCTCGCCGCCTTCCATCACGATGGCGTAGTCGGGGCGAATGGGCGCGTGTCGCACGAGCCAGCCGGCGCCGAGTTCGGAATCGGTTTCCTCATCGGCGGTGAACGACACCTCGATGTGGGTCTTCGGGGCGACGCCGGCGGCCTTCAATGCGCGCAAGGCCAGCAAGAGCGAGGCGTGCGAGCCCTTCATGTCGGCGGTGCCGCGTCCGTGGATCCAGCCGCGCTCGACCGTGCCGCTGAACGGGCTGCCATGTCGCCAGTTTCCCGATACGGGCACGACGTCGTAGTGGGCGTTGAAATGGAGCGTCTTCTTCGCGCCGCGCACGGCGAGTTTGCCGAGGACATTGTAGCGCGGATGCCCCTGCTGCTCCGGCGGAAGGTATTTCTTCAACAGACCGCGCGGGATCGTGAAGCGGCGGGTTTTTAAACCTGAGGCGGTCAACTCGGCGGCGAGCAGGCGCGTAATCGCGTCGTAGTGATCACCGGGGGGATTGATCGTCGGAACGCGAACAAGGCACTGCAACAGGGCGACCAGATCGGCGGCATGAACGTCGATATAAGCGGAGGGCGACATCGCGCGGGAACCTAGACGGATTGCCATGCCGGGCGAGGCGATAAACATGCCGCGATGCCGAACGCCGCAGAGATCATCGCCCGGTTGCAGTTGGAACCGCTTCCCAACGAGGGCGGTTTCTTCCGTCGCACCTACACGAGCGCCGCCACGCAACCCGACGGACGCCCGGCCTGCACCGCGATTTATTTCCTCGTCACGCCGGACGGTTTCTCCGCGTTACATGCGTTGCGCACGGACGAGATCTGGTATTTTCACGCCGGCGATCCGGTCGAACACCTCATGCTTGATCCGACCACCGGAGGCGGTTCAAAGACGATCCTCGGCGTCGATCTCGCGCACGGCCACCAGCCGCAACTCGTCGTTCCCGGCGGCGTCTGGCAGGGTGCGCGGCTGACCTCGAATGGCGGCGGCCAGGGATGGGCGTTGCTCGGGTGCACGATGTCGCCGGGTTGGGATGAACGAGGATTTGTCCTCGGTGCACGCGAGGAACTCACGATGCGCTTTCCGGAATGGGCCAACGATATTGAGGTGCTCACGCGATGACTTTTGACAGGCCCGCCGCGCCGCGCATGGTTGCCCGCAATCATGTCCCTCGCCGATCTTCGCAAAGATTACAGCTTGTCCGGCCTGCTTGAAAAGGACCTCGCTCGCGATCCTTTCCGCCAGTTCGACAAGTGGTTTCAGGAAGCCCAGGCCGCCAAGCTGGTCGAACCCAATGCCATGACGCTCGCCACGGCGACGCGCGACGGACGGCCCTCCCTTCGCACCATGTTGCTCAAAGGTGTGGACGGTCGCGGGTTTGTATTCTTCACCAACTACGAGAGCCGCAAGGGTCGCGAGCTCGCCGACAATCCCCGCGCCTCCATTCTGCTCCCTTGGATCGCGCTCGAGCGTCAGGTCACCGTCGAAGGCACGGTCGCCAAGATCAGCCGGGAGGAAAGCGCGGCGTATTTCCACAGCCGCCCGCGCGGCAGCCAGCTCGGCGCCTGGGTTTCGCCCCAGAGCGCGGTCATCACCAGCCGCGCCGTGCTCGACGATGCCATGAAACTGCTTGAGAAAAAACATGCGGGCAACGAGATCCCGGTGCCCGCCGCCTGGGGCGGTTATCGTCTGGTCCCCGACGTTGTCGAGTTCTGGCAGGGGCGCCGCAGCCGGTTGCACGACCGCTTGCGTTATCGGCGCGAAGCCTCCGGCGAATGGACGATCGAGCGTCTCGCCCCCTGATCCTCCGTGCCCGTTTCCAAAAAAACCGCCCGCCCCCGCGCCGCCGCGCGGCCGTCGGACCGCTTGCTCGCCGCCGCTCTCGCCACCCTCGGCGAAGGCGTGATCATTGCCGACGGTCGCTGGCAACGCGGCGGATTTCGTATCCTGTTTGTAAATACCAGCATCTGCACGATGACCGGCTGGTCCTCGATCGAGCTGCGTCGCCGGCGCGTCCACGGCTTTCTTCACAAGGACAACCGGCACCTCGCCGAGCTGCGCCGCTGGCGTTCGAAGGCCGTTCCCGGCCGCACGTTCACGGGCGAGGGCTACCTGACCCGCTGCGACGGCACCCTGCTTTATACGACCTGGACGTTCAGCTTGGTGTCCGACTCCCGCGGCCGGACCAGTCATGTCGCCATCACCTATCGCGACATGACCGCGAAACGAAGCCTGCAGGAGGCGCTCATGCACTCGCAGCGCCTGGAGGCCGTCAACCGTCTCGCCGGCGGTGTGGCCCATGATTTCAACAACCTCCTTTCCGTCATCAACGGGTACTGCGAGATCCTCGGCAGCAAGCCGGCGGCCCGCCGCGAAGCCGCCCGCGAGATCGGCGAGATTCACCGCGCCGGCCTTCAAGCCGCCGGCCTTGTCCGTCAGCTTCTGGCCTTCAGCCACCGGCAAACGATGGCCCCCAAGATCATCAGCCTCAACCAGCTCGTCCGCGACAACGCCGGCATTTTCGCCAAGCTCCTTGGGCCCGGCAAATCCATCGCCCTCGCCCTCGATGCCACCACCGACCACGTGCTGGTCGACCCGTCGCAACTGCAACAGGTGTTGCTCAATCTCACCCTTAATGCGCGCGACGCCCTCTCGCCCGGCGGCGGCGTGACCATCAGCAGTGCCAACCGCAAAATCGGCTCCCAGTTCAACTCACGGCTCGGCGATATCCCTCCCGGGCGCTACCTCCAACTCTGCGTGCAAGACAACGGTCGTGGCATGGACGAAGAAACCCAGGCGCACCTCTTCGAACCGTTTTTCACTACCAAGGAACAGGGTCAGGGCACCGGCCTTGGCCTCGCGATGGTCTACGGCGTCGTCCAGCAAAGCGGCGGGTACATCAATGTCCGCAGTTCCCCGGGCGTCGGGTCCACCTTCGAAATTTTGCTCCCGGAAGTCAGCGAGCCCGCCGACCCCCGGCCCGCTTCGCTTGAACCGCTTCCCACCACCCGCGGACGTGAAACCATCCTGATCGCCGAAGCCGATCCGGTTGTCTGCAAGATGGTCGCCGGCATCCTCACCGCCGACGGCTACAAGGTCCTCGCGAGCGCCTCGCCCGCGAAAGCCCTGCAACTCGCCCGGCGCCACAAGAAGCCGGTCGATCTCCTCATCGGCAACCTGAACCAACCCGACGAGACCAAGCTCGCCCGTGCGCTTTACGCCGCCCATCCCGGTTTGCGCGTGCTCGCCACCGACAGCGTTCCCGGCCCGTCCTTCGCCTGGCTCCCCGTCGGCGCCCAGGCCAGTCTCGCCAAACCTTACGCGCTCAGCGTGCTTCTGCACACCGTCCGCGCCTTGCTCGACGGACAATCCCCCGTACGCAAAACGTCCCGAGCGATCGTAAAACCCAGACGCACCTCCCCCGCCTAATAGTCGTTCTCGTTCTCTTACTCGTTCTCGTTCTCGTTCTCGTTCTCTTACTCGTTCTCTTACTCGTTCTCGTTCTCAAAATGAGCGCCCACGAAAGCCTTTCCAAACCGAGAACGAGAACGAAGTAAGAGAACGAGAACGATCGAAAGCCCCCCCTCGCCCATGAAAATCCTCCTTACCGGAGCCTCCGGCCTTGTCGGCAGCGCCTTCGCTCAATCCGCCACCCGCCGCGGCCATCAAGTCACCGGCCTCGTCGGCACCTTCACCGGCGACATCCCCGGACTCGTGGCCAAACGCACCATCGATCTCACCAACGAGACCGCGGTCACCGGCACCGTCCTCGAGATCTTCCCCGACGCCATCGTCAACTGCGCCGCCGTGGCCGAGCCCGGTCAATGCGAGGCCGACCCCGCACGCGCCCAGGCACTGAACGTCGCCCTTCCCGCGCTCCTCGCCCGCCTCGCCAATCATCTCAGCGCCCGGCTGATTCACCTCTCCTCCGAACAGGTTTTTGAGGGCACGAGTCACGTGCCGTACACCGTCAAGAGCCCGGTGAAACCCATCAATCTCTACGCGCGCCAGAAGGTCGAAAGCGAACGTCTCGTCCAGACCGCCGCCCCCGATTTTGCGATCACGTTGCGCGCGCCGCTGCTCACCGGCAACAGCCTCACGGGCAAGCGCAGTCTTCACGAACGTCTCTTTGCCGACTGGTCCGCCGGCAAGACGCCCAAGGTCTACACCGACGAAATCCGCCAGCCCTGCACCGCCTCAAATCTCGCCGAGATCATGGTCGAGCTGCTTGAACGCAACGACGTACGCGGCGTGTTTCATTGGGCGGGCGCCGACACGCTCTCACGCTACGAAATCGCGCGTCGCATCCGTGAACATTTCAAACTCAGCGAAACCGCCGCACCGCTGGAACAGATCACCCGCGCCGCCGATCCGCGCGCCGCATCCAAACGCCCGGCCACCCTCGCGCTCGATCTGAAGCCTCTCGCCGGCGTGGTGAAGACCCCGATCGAGACTTTCGACGCCCAACTCGAACAATTCATCATCCCTCCGGCCTACCGCGCCTGGTATTTCAGTTCGTAGGGCCTGCATCCGACCTCGTTCTCTTTCTCTTACTTCGTTCTCGTTCTCCCTCTCTCGGACCTACGAAAACATTTTCCGAAGAGAACGAAGAACGAGTAAGAGAACGAGAACGATTTCAAGACCATGCAGCTCGATCTTCTTCCGCACCGCACCGCCGGCGCCGCCGAAAACATGGCGGCCGATTTCCTCCTGCTGCAACGCTACCCCGAGCCCGCGCACGCACGTTTCCGCCATTACGGTTGGCGCGCGCCCGCCTTCACTTTTGGCTACGGACAAAAGATCGCCTATGTCCGCGAACAACTCGCCACGCGCGCGCCCGACGAACAGCTTGACCTGACCCGTCGCCCGACCGGCGGCGGCGTGGTCGATCATCGTGACGACTGGACCTTCGCGCTCGTGATCCCCCGCGGTCACGCCCTCTACGACGCCCGCGCCACCGAAAGCTACCGCCAGATCCACGCCGTGCTGGTCGAAGCGCTCCGTGAACAAAACCAGCCCGTCGTCCTCAAAGAACGCTGCAGTGTCGATCCCGAGATGGAATGCGGATCCCCGTCAACGCCCGGCCCCACCGTCTGCTTCATTCGACCGGAACTGTACGACGTGTTGCACGCCGATACCGGCGCGAAGGTTGCCGGCGCCGCTCAAAAACGCACCAAGCACGGTCTGCTTTTCCAAGGCAGCATCGCCAAGTCGATTCTCGGCGCGGTGGACTGGGACACCTTCGAAGAATCCTTCACGAGCCGTCTCGCCACCTCGCTCGTCGCCGAAGCCATCGCCACTCCGTGGCCCGAATTCGCCGAAGGCGAACACGACGGCCTCACCGAGCAGTACTCGTCGCCCGAGTGGATCGAGTATCGATGAAACCCTCCGGATCCGGGTAGCAGACGAGGTAACGAGGCTGGGAATTCTTTAGCCTTCATCAACCCGCGTCGTTACCTCCGCTGCTACGTTCGATAACTCAACGCACGCCCAGAAACCGCGCCAATTCCCGCACCGCTTCGGCTGCGGCTTTCGTGAATCCACGTCGCACCTCGCGCCCCTGAATCATCAACCTTCCCGCCTCACGATCTACCTTGGGATCAATGTGGCCGACGATGTCCGCCCCCGCCAACAGCGGCAGCGCATAGTAGCCGCGCACGCGTTTGTGCGCCGGCGTGTAAACCTCCCACGTGTAGCTGAAATCCCACAGCCGCGTCGTCACCCGTCGGTCGTAGATCAACGGATCCAAGGGCGCGAGCAGACGCACCGCGGCCGGTTGTGAATGAACGCCCGCGCCGAAATCCGAAAACAAAGCGGCGTCCTCGTGCAGGCAATACAACCGAAGCCCATGATCGATGTTCACCGCCCGCACGCGGTCTTCGACCAATGGCAATTCTGCTTTCTTCAGCGCCACGAGGCGATGCTGGCGCAATCGCAACAGGACCAGCCAACGTGCGGTCTCCGTAGGATCCGGACGGGGCAACGCGAGCGTGGAGGCCGAGAGCACCCGTTCGGGCAACGCGTAATAGCGTCGTTGGGCACGACGGGCGGCAATCAGCACGCGTCCGTGGAAAAACAGTTTCTGCAACGTGCTTTTCGCCAGGGTGCTCGTACCCCAGCCCTGATAGGAACGACGTCCGTCATGCAGATCCTCCGACGACAACGGCCCGCGGGTGGCGAGTTCCGCCAACAGGTCCGGAGCAAACGCTTTTTCACGCGGGGTCAGCCGGCCCGACCATGCACCCGGCCGGCGTGCACGGCGCTCCATCTCACCGAGTAAATGAGGCCAGGCATCTTGGGCGAACGCGACGAGGACGTTGCTCGACGGCAAGTGATGTTCGAACGCCACGCGATCGGCGGCCGCCTGCGGGGCACCTTCCTCGCCGTGCAAATACCGCATCAAGTCTCCTTCGCGGTAGCCGGCCACACGATTGCGAAGGATGAGATCATGCATGCGTCCGCAGACGTTGATCGGGTCGATCTGAACATAACCATGATGGACCAACGCAGTGGCCACATCCGGAGCCGGGCTGTCGAAGAAATGCGTTCGCCGAAGAAACCGTCGGGCCTCCCGTACGCTAATTTTGATCTCGGGAGCGGACATGAGGAGATTCCTCCAAGCCAGAGAAATCGTGTCGACTACGAACTCGTCGCGCCCGATCGGCAACTCACCCGAGCTCAACCGCCTCAGTCGGACGTGGAGACCTCCGTATCGATGCGAGGCACCAGAGATCGCAGCGCCGTCTCGTCGACCTCGACCCGGGCGGCATCGCACAAGGCCTGAAGGTGCTTTTCGGCTTCCTTGGCGCTCACGAGCGCGCGAATTTTGGTCCGCTCTTCGTCGAGGGACTTGGCGCCCTTGTTGGCTTCGTAAAACGCCTCGATGGCCTCCTCGGTGATCCCCGGACCAAGCTCCTCCGCGATCGCCTTTTGAACTTTATAAACCAAATCGCCCAAACGGATGTAATAGTAGGTTGCTTCACGGTACTGCGGCGGACCGTAGATCACCTGACCTTGAGCGTGCGCCTCTTGGCGGCGCAGGTTCTCCGCCATGAACTCCCGATGGAAGTCGGCGTAGGTGGTTTTCTCGACGAGTCCACGTTGCCGGGCGATGGCTTGATGAACCTTGATGCGGACCAGCTCAGCCCGAACGGCCTGTCGCAAGCGTGCGAGCGGTCCCTCCGGCCCGGAGGCTTCGCTCCAGTAACCGACGTGGTCCTCCAGGTCGTGATGCGCCTTGAAATAGCCGTACACGCCGGCCGTCTGCCGCTCCATCACGAGTCGGTATTCGCGCGCGGATACCGGCTCGCCGTTGATGGTCATGACCACGGGATCATCGACCTGCCCGGCGCGCACCAGCGGCGAAATCGCGACGCCCGCGAGGACGATTGAAATGACGATTTTCAGCCAGGTGCGGAAAGGGAGAGCGGTCACTGCGTCGGTGGGGTGAAGCGGAAGCATGTGCGAAGAAAAGAGGTGTTTCGTTATGCAAAAATAAAACCGTCCGCGCCTTCATCGGCGCGGACGGTCGAAGGCCATTACGGCTGATACTTGAAGTAATCGATACCGATCCAGTTTCCGGAGGATGCCGGATTCTTCCAAGCCACGGTTGCCTTGACGGTGTGCGTGCCCGGAGACAGCCCCGTGACCTCGAACACCTTCACTTGGTAAGCCGGGCTCGGCGCGTAGGTATCGACCGAAGTGACCGAGCCTCCATCGATCTGCACGTCTAGCTTGCCGAGACCGGAGTCCTTCTTGGTGTACAAACTCACTCCCGTTCCCGTGAACGTGAAGGTGACATGGCTGCCGATCGAGGCGGAGGTCGACTTGGTGGATGCATAATATCCTGCGTCCGCCGAGTGCGTCCACGTGCCGGCGTAGACGACCGACGAGCTTGGCGGATTATCAACGTTCACCTGGGTCGGCGCGGCCCCACCGACGAGAGCCTGGAACAAGTCGATCACCACGGTGTTGGCGGACGAAGCCGCATCCTTGGTCGCAACGGTGGCTCGCACCGTGTGGGTGCCCGCGGTCAGTCCGTTGATTTCGAAGAGCTTCACCTGGTAGTCAGGCAACGTCGGCTGGTAGCAATTCACCACCGTCGGAGCACCGCCGTTCACCGAGATGCTGAGCTTGCCGAAGCTCGACGCCTTCGTGCCGAAGATACGCACGCCCGTTCCGGTGAAGGTGTACTCGACGTAGTTGCCCACGGTGGTCGAATAGGCCTTGGTGCCACCGTAACAATTGGTGTCCCCCGTGCCGGCCGTCCATGCACCGGTATAAACAACCGAGGCGCTCGCGGGATTATCGACCGTGGTCGCCACGGGAACGTCCGCCGGCGTGCCGGGCTCGACCAGGAAGTAGTCGATGCCGATGGCGTTGCTGGAGGCCAACGGGTTCTTCGAAGCCACGGCGATTCGCACCGTGTGCGTACCGCTGCCCAACCCGGATTTCTTGAACATCTCCACGCGGTAGAGGTCGCGCGGCCAATAACAATCAACCACGGTGGCGGGCCCGCCGTCGATGGTCACACTGATCTTGCCGAGACCCGGGCCGCGTTTGCCGAACAAACTCACGTTGGTTCCCGTGAAGGTGTATTCGACGTAGTTGCCCACGGTGCTCGAGACGGACTTCGTCGAGTTCAACCACAGGCCGTCATTGGAATGAGTCCAACCGGCTCCGGTGTAGACCACCGAAGAGGACGCGGGATTGTCGACCATCGTGACGGCGGGGAGCGGAGTACCAACGCCTCCGGAAACCTCGTGCGCGCCGATGTCCGCGTACGTACCGGCATACAGGCTGTTGCCCCAGAAATCCACGCCACCGTTGGAGATCGGAGTCGTGATGCTCTTGCCCCGGTTGATCAGCGGAGAGCCGGACCGGAGCTTGAATATCCCGGTATTGGCCAGCAGGAAACCATCGGCCGCGGCACCGGTGGGAAGCGGACCGACGAACTGCGGGTTGGCCACGATCTTGTAAGGATCGGTGACGTCAGGCGTATGTCCATAGTAGGCGTTGTTCGAGAATGTCGGCTTGCTCGGATAGATCGCCGCCGGGGCATGGAACACGTTGTTGTAATAGTACGAGGCCTGAACGTCCCTGAATTTAAAGCCCTCCGCGAGGGTAGTGTAGAAGACGTTGTTGTAGATGTGGGCGGTGCTCTTTCCCACCACCGGACTGATCGCGAACTGACAGCCGCTGACGGTGTTGCGGCCGTCGTTTACGCTGAGGTTATACCGGTAGATGACGGTCTTCTCCCAGTCCACGGCGCCCGGCTTGTCTTCTTTCGGCATCATCAACAGCACGCCACCCGCATTCTCGTGGGTGTAGTTGTACTGGAAGATGTGGTTGTCGTGGGTGCCGTAATCTACATCGAACGCCTGCGAATCCCCGCCGGCGCCGTTGGCGTATTCGTTGCGCGTGCGGGCCACTTCGTTGAACTGGAAGATGGCCTCACGCGTGTGGTAACAGGTCCACATGCCCGCGATGTACCGGTAGTTCACACCGATCAAACCGGCATCGTAGCCGGCATTATACTCGATGAGCGGTCCGTCGGCGCCGTTGACGACGATGTGGTCCGCGCCGCCTTGATCGAAGATGTTGGCGCGAATGACGAGGTTCGTGGCCCACAGGTCCCGACGTCCGTTGTAGTTGGGCGCCGCCTTCACATACAGGCCGATGGCGCGGTTGTCGTGAATGTCGTTACCTTCGATAAGCAGGTCGTTCACCTGGGTCTGGGCCCCCTGGTAATCGCTGAACTCGACGTAGATCGCGCCGGTGTCGTAAAGCGCCGCGTCGCGATTCGTGGAGCCGGCGACATGGTGAACCTCGTTGTTCCGGATCTTGACTCCGGTAAACGTGGTGATCCCCGACGGAGACGGAGCGCCGACAAACGACAGGCGAATCCCCGCCCGGTAACCTTCACCGACCGCGTTGTTCGTGACGTTGAAGTTTTGGAACGTGAAGTAGTTCTTGCTCCAAATCATGACGGCATTCGAGGCGCCCGCGCCGTCGATGATCGGCGCGGGGCCGGTGCCGTACGCATCGAACACCAGCGGGGCCGTGCTGTTGCCGGAGCCTTTCGGCGTGAGGGTTCCCGTCCAGGCGGACCCTCTTTTGAAGAGAACTTTGTCACCCGGGAGGAACGTAATGCCGTTCACCTTCGCGAGTGTTTTCCACGGGGTGGACGTCGTCGTGCCATTGTTGGAATCGAGGCCGGCCACGGAATCGACATAGTAGTCGGTGGCCAACACATCGATGCAGGGAAAGGCCATCAACAGGCCTGCCGTCAGAAGCATCGTGCGTCTGCGCAACGTGCGCAGAGATGAACGATTGCAGGGTGAACCAAGGGGCGTGGCCTGCGTGTGCGAAAGACACGGGCCACCCGTCGTCATTGTAGACTTCATGGGATTTGGGGGGTTAACAGAGAACTGACAGGGTATGAATGCCTGGTGTGAACAGGCATCACGGGGAACACCGTCGAATAACCTCCGCATCACAACGCGCCCGGCGCTCAACAGTGTAATCCGAGGCGGGGCGCCCCGGCGTTTTCACGCTTTTCCGATGTCCGGTTGTCAGCCAGCGTCGTTGCCGCCCCATGGCTCTTCTCCCCGCTGCGCACTCGCCTTCATCATGCTCGCATCCCCTTTCTCCGCCCCTGCGGCGGACCTCACACCCACCGGTGAGTCCGACCAGACCGCGGTCTACGTCGTGCTCAAGCTGGACGACATGTTCGCCGAGAACGGTCGCGTGCCGCCTCGTTGGCAGCGCATCGCGGACTTCTCCGCGCAGCGCCAACTGAAGCTATCCATCGGCATCATCGGCAATTCGCTCGAAGGCGACCATCCGGAGTATATCGCCGGCCTGAAGCAGATGATGGCCACCGGGCGGATCGAGTTCTGGCACCACGGATACGACCATCGCCTGTGGAAAGAAGGCGATGTCGAGTTTCGCGAGTTTTCCGGAACCGACCGGGCCCACCAACTCGACCACCTGACGCGCACCCACCAACTCGCCAAAGACAAGCTCGGCCTGACGTTCGCGACGTTCGGTGCACCGTTCAATTCCACCGATGCCACGACCGGCGAGGTGCTCGCCGAAATGTCCGACATCAAGGTGTGGCTTTACGGCGACGCTTCTTCCCCGGCGGGCAAATTCGTCGCGCACCGCCCCGGTCCGGCCAACATCGAAGCTCCGGTTCACAAGCCCAACTACGCCGCCTTCGTGAAAGGTCTCGAAAGCGAACTGAAGAAAGAGCCGCGCTACCTCGTGCTTCAAGGTCACCCGCAGAGCTGGGATGACGCGGCGTTCACCGAATTCGTCCGCATCGTCGACCACTTGGTCGCCCAAGGATACGTCTTCATCCTCCCGACCGAACTACCCGACCTGATCAACTAATCGCACCCGCGCAGGCACCGAATCGCTCCGCGCAGCCGGCCCGCTAAGCCGTAACAATTCAATTGAAGGCGGAGTAGCGGGGTAAGGTGGCGAGCAGATTTCGGTGGTGAATGACCAAGGAA
>JANJTQ010000152.1 GCA_024711005.1 Opitutaceae bacterium
AAAGACGGTGGGCAAGTTCTGGAAAGTCGTCCCGCACCCCCCGACCGTCGACACGGCGAAACCCGTCTACGTCTTCGACGCCGCCAAGATGCCCGTGACGGTCTGAGTCATCACCGATCAGTGCTCACTATTTGAGCCACCTCGAAGCCGCCTCGTTCATACGAGGCGGCTTTTTTTGGGCTGTTTTATTGGAAGCTCGAACCCGTGGGGTCACGACACGCGCGCACAATTTATTGCAAATACACATTAATTACTTGCCATATTCTGGCGGTAGTTACTGATGCAGCGCTCTTGCGTGAGCCCGCAAGTCTCGCTTCCGAACTCAGTTCCAAACCTCTATTTTTTCATCATGGCACCATTTTCCCGGTTTTGGGCCGTTGTAGTTGTCGGCCTTGCCCCAATTTTCATACCTGCAGGGATCGCTCAGACCGGGACGGCGTTGATCAATCATGCGTCGATTATCAACGGAACGATCGAGGGCTCCGTGCATCAGATGTTGCCCGAAAACGTGGTGATAAATGGGAGCGCGTCGGTGATCGACTTGGTGGTTTCCGGATCACCGAAACTGCGGGTCAATGGGCGGCCGCATTTCGGTGGTCTGATCGTTGGGAACGGCGTGCCGGAGCCTTTGGACTACGAAGTCGTCATTGGCGGGAATGCGCGAGTGGGCCATGTTCGCACCCGAAGCGACGTCAGACCATTGCCAATGGCCGCATCCCCGGAAGTGCCGCGCGGCATCCGATCCATCACGGTGAACGCGTCCGCGGAGGACATCGGGGATTTTGCAACCGTGCGAGACCTCAGCCTCACAGGATCGGTCGGGCAAGTTGCCGTTCCTCCCGGGGCGTATGGCGTGTTCACCGCAAATGGCGTGAGCGGTTTTACGTTGGGTGTCGAAGGGAGCACCCGGCACGAGATCTATAGTTTCGAACAACTTGTTCTTAATGGGCACACGACGATACGCGTCGTGAGTCCCGTCGTTGTTGTCCTCGGGCGGGAGCTGAGCATCAGTGGCGTTGCCGGCTCCAGTGATCATCCGCATTGGCTGCAACTCAGATTTGCCTCCGGTGGTCTTGTGCTGAACGGAGGGGCGAAGATATTCGCCAACGTTCTGGCGCCCAACGGCTCCGTGGTGGCTCGGGGAGGCAGCCAACTGGTAGGCGGTTTGAGCAGCGATCGACTGATCATCGATGGCGGAGCGCTGGTGCGGCTCGTCAACCAGCCACCCACGGTCTCCTTGGCGGCTCCGGCAGCCGGAGCCCGGATCGTATCGAAACCGGTGCCCTTGGTCGCAACCGCGAGCGATTTGGATGGAGCCATCGCCAAGGTGGAATTTTTCGTAGATGGCACCCAAATCGCGGAATCGGTGGAGGCGCCCTTTTTGGCCGAGTGGTCGCCAATGACGGGTTCATACACGTTGGGAGTCCGGGCCTACGACGATCTCGGGGCGGTGTCCGACGCCATGCCTGTTTCGGTGCGAGTTCTCCCCGAACTTCCGTATACGACCGATTTTGAAGCGACCGAGGGGTATACGCTGGGGACATTGGGAGGACAACAGGCTTGGGTGGCGGAAGCCGGTAACGTGACCACAACTGACTCCGCGTTCTATTCCGGAGAGCGTTCTGTGCTGCTTGCGGCAAGCGCTCCTCCGGCGCAGCTGGCACAACATTTCGCGAGGAATTCCAATGAGGTGGTTGTCTTCGTCGACCTATTCATAAAGCCGGTGGCGGACGTTGACATGGATGCATCGACGATCATCGAGACGGACGTTGCTCGCGTCGCCTTTCTGCGGAATGGCACCAGCGGAACGATCCATAGTTTTGACGGAGATGGCGTGGGTGGCGGGTTCTGGCATCCGACCTTGGCCGTGAAGCCGTTGGACGGCGAAGGGCGGGCGGCAAGCTGGACTCGGGTAACCTTGAGGGAGGACCATCTTGCCAAACGGTGGGATCTTTACAGCGACGGCGTTTTGGTCGCCGCCGATCTCAAGTTTCGCGACGAGGCCGAGGTCGTGTTTTCTGAGTTTTCCTTGCGCGGTCACTCCCTCATGGATGCGCGATTCGACTACTTTTATGCGGGAGCTGAAAACCCGTTGTTTGTGGATGCGGACCAAGATGGAATCGAAGACAGTTGGGAAAGGTCGCATGGAATGAACCCTGCGGTGAATGACCGTACCGCCGACCTTGATGGCGATGGGGTCTCCAGCATCCAAGAATACGTGAACGGCACGGATCCGACTGATTATTATAACGGCGTTTCTCCCGTTCTCACCTCGTTGGTCGACGCGTCCGGCCAAGCCGGTGAGTTCGGCCTCATTGCGGTACGGGTTACCACGACGCAGGGTGGCGTCCTAACAAACGCTCCGGTCACTTTTAATGTTGGTTCCACCGTGGCGCGGCTTGCTTCGTTGCCTGGTGAATCCGCCTATCAACAAACAAATGTGCGCACAGATGCCGAAGGCATCGCACGTGTCTATATCACGTTCTTCTCCTATGCTCCGGCCGAGATCACGGTCACCGCGAGAAGTAGTTTGCTGCCGATACGGATTCAGCCCCCAACAACGGACGCGGACGAAGACGGACTGCCGGACTTGTGGGAAACCACGTATTTCGGATTGATGGGGGGAAATGCAAATGACGATCCCGATGGCGACGGTCTTACCAACGCGCAGGAGTTTCAGCGCGGCAGCAGCCCCACGGATTATTACAATGGAGTGTTGCCGCAAACAGAGTCGCTCGTGGGTGCCGATGGGCAGATCGCGCCGGACGGTTCGATAGCGGTCAAGGTGACAGATGCCTCCGGAAACGCGCTTTCGAATGCCCCCGTCACCTTCACGGCCAAGGAGGGCGGACACAAACTCGCCGAAACTGCCGGCGGAGAGCCATTGAACGAGGCGGTGGTGAGAACAAATGCGAGCGGTGTCGCCAAGGTTTACATCCGTGCAGGGAGCAATTGACATGCAAATAAAAGCCTTTCCCAGCGGTCTTTTCATTGCGGCTGTCGCTCTGACGGCAGTGGTTCGTGGAAACGTTACCACGGCAACGGTCACCAGTGCGGACCAGTCTCATACCATTGATATCGTTCATCAGGGACCGAATACCCCGCTCGCGCTGCCAACGAGTTGGGCGTTTATATTGCTACCCTCGGGACTGAAACCGAATGGTGCTTCGACAAACGGCGTGGTGCTTCTCTCCGATGCGACTATGTATTACAGGTGGCATGCAGGCGAGGTCCAAGCGCTCCAACCTGTTCTTCCCGCGTCTTGGGTGAATCCCGCCAATGGACAGACTTATAGTGCCAGCCAATCGTCGATAAAAATAAATGCAAAAGGCGACATTGCTATCGGGTTTAATTACAGCGCCGTCTGGTCCAATTCTGAAAATACGCATTATGGAGAAGTGGACCTGGTCAGGCGATGGAGTTTTGGGGAACATACTTTTCGAGAAGTTAAGCCTCCAACCTTCACCCACACGGTCTCCACGCGTTATCGAGATAACGTGTTTCACACGGCGGCCGCACGACTGCATGCTCAAGATGATTCCGGGTCGGTGTGGGTGACGCAAGGGCTTGAGGTTTCTCCCTATGACGTGGGGGTGGAACGGCTGAGAAGAGGCGTGGTCCGTGTCGATCCGGCCGATGCGGTGTTCTCTACACCGATCCAAGCGCCGAATGTGTTGAACGGGACATCATTTGTATTTCAGGGCGTGAATGGTGCCGGGGTTGCGATCGGCCAAGTGACAACCACCGCGACCAAGAAATTTTTCGTTGGAGACACCCAAGTCGATTTTGACCCGCGCTACATAAGCAAAAACGGATGGATACTCGGGGTGGCCGCTGACGGTTCTCCGTTCTTGAGGGCTCCCGATCTAAGCCCCGTACCACTTCCTTCTGACGGCACCGTGACATGGATCGATGATCAAGATCGACTGAACGGCTATTATACTCCGCTAGAACAAGCACCACGCAGTGCGGTCTGGTTGCGGAAAAAAGACGCGAACGGACAACCTCTGAATCCGGTTGAATACCAACGCTTGGATTATGTGCCACTGCAGCCGCCTGCCTCGTGGACAACAAACCACCAAGTCGCGCCAGGTTCGCTTTCGCGGCAACTCGGCATCCTGACGAGTACGGATGGCAGCGGCGCAACTCGCCCCTTCCTGGCGATCCCGGCAGAACTCGCAGTCGACGGCGATCATGACGGAGTGATAAAGCTGGCGTCCCAGGGGGCTTCCGACGCAGTCACAGCCGATAACCCATTTCGCTTCTGGTCCAATGATGATGATGACGATAACGACATCTCGACCACCGGACCCACCCTTATTGGCAACAGCGACGACCCCGGTCCGTCGTCGTTTTGGGGACAGCATGCCGGGCGCACGCCTGATCGGGTTCACCCGGGCGTCGATGGTCGCTCCGACCTTCTGGACTTCTTTCCCGTATACTTGGATATCAAACAGCTCTTGGGCGTGCTGCCGCATGGTGGCTCAATCCAATATAAGCTGAAGCAGGTCGACGAGGCGCTGAACTTTGTTTATACCAACCTCACTCGCTCCGAGGCCTTTGATTATCTTTATGCTTCTCGCGAGCGCGCCGCCTTTGGCCCGCCGGGCTCGGAAACCCAAGCCCATGTGGCGATCACCGAGCAGATAACCAGCGATGGCGTTCTGTTAAACTCTTTCTTCCTAGATCGTATAAAAACCGAAGCCGACAAAGGTGTGATCCTGATCGAGGGCCATCTCGCCACCGACAAGCCACTGCGCATGGTCGTCGAGAAAGACGGCGCCGAAATCGCCGAGGTCGCATTGAACATCAAAATCAGTCCGGTCGAGCAGATGTTCCGCTGGGTCAATCTCCGCGGCCTCTGCGGCCAGTCGAAAACCCGGCCGACCGATTTGAACGAGCCAATCGGCTACCCCGACAGTGCGACCAACGGGAAAATGTTCGTCTGGGTGCATGGCTACAACGTGAACGAGCGCCAGTCCCGCGCGTGGTTCTCCGAAGCGTTCAAACGCCTGTATCAGTCCGGCTCGCGTGCCATGTTCACCGCCGTCTCCTGGCACGGGGACAAGAGTCAAGTTCCCATTGCCAATGCAGCGCCAGATTATTGGGACAACATCCCCCATTCGTTACTTACCGCCGAAGCCTTGGCCCCCTTGGTCAATAATTTGCCTGGCTCGACGAAAGTCATCGCCGGACACAGTATGGGCAACATCGTCGCCTCCAGCGCAATCGTGGATCATGGCATGAACGTGACCAAGTATTTGATGATTGATGCTGCCGTAGCGCTAGAGGCTTATGATACCTCGGCATCAGTCACCGGGCCTTGGTATGTTAACGCCATGCGCCCGCTGGCGTGGGCCGACTACGACCGTCGCCTGTGGTCTACGAATTGGTGGAAGCTTTTCCC
>JANJTQ010000038.1 GCA_024711005.1 Opitutaceae bacterium
GAGACTTGTCCGCACACATCCTGAGCGGGTGCTCACCGCCGTCGACGCCGCCCTCATGGTGATCGACGCCGCCAAGGGCATCGAGCCACAGACCCGCAAGCTCTTCGAAGTCTGTAAACGCCGCGGCGTCCCCGTGTTCACGTTCATGAACAAATGCGACCGCCCGACGCTCAATCCCATCGACCTTCTCGATGAATTGGAGCGCGTCCTCGGTCTCACGCCCTGCCCGGTCACCTGGCCGCTCGGCAACGGTCCCGGTTTCCGCGGCGTCTATGATCGCCGTTCCCAGGAAGTTCACCTCTTCGAACGCACTCCGCACGGCGCCTATCGCGCGCCCGTCAACGTCACCGGTCTCACCGACCCGGTCGTGCGCGGCAAACTCGACGACTACACCTTCGAACAAGTCTCCGAGCAGATCGAGATCCTCGACGGCGCCAGTGCGCCCTTCGATCTCGCCGAGGTTCAGGCCGGCAAACAAACGCCCGTTTTCTTCGGCTCCGCGGTAAACAACTTCGGCGTACAACTGCTGCTCGAGGGTTTTCTCAAGAACTCCATTCCGCCCACCACGCGCTGCTCGGTCAGCATGAACGTGCCCGGCGCACCCGCGCCGACCACCGCACGCGAGGTCCCCGTCACCCACGAAAAGTTCTCCGCCTTCGTCTTCAAGATTCAGGCCAACATGGATCCGAAGCACCGTGATCGCATCGCCTTCGTGCGCGTTTGCTCCGGCAAGTTCACCCGTGACATGAGCGTGGTCCACCAACGCACCGGTCGCACGGTGCGCCTTTCGTCCTCGCATCGCTTGTTCGGACAAGAACGCGAGACGGTCGACGAAGCCTGGCCCGGCGATGTCATCGGCCTCGTCGGCCACGATGCGTTCCGCATCGGCGACACGCTCACCGAGGACCGCACGATCGCCTACGACGAAATCCCGCGTTTCCCGTCGGAGGTGTTCACCTACATCTCGAATCCCAACTCCGGCGACTCCAAGAAATACCGGGCCGGCTTGGAGCAGCTCTTGCAGGAAGGTGTCGTGCAATCGTTCCAGCCGCGCAACGCCCCTCCCGGCGCCACGCTCCTCGCCGCCGTTGGCGTGCTCCAGTTCGAGGTCGTCCAATACCGCCTCAAGTCCGAATACAACGCCGAGTCCCGCCTCGACCCGACGCCGTGGACCCTGCTGCGCTGGGTTGAGCCACACCCGTCGCTCAACGATACAAACTCACTCATCGTCGCCAGCGGCGTGAGTTTCGGCGTCGATAAATTTGACCAGCCCATCGTGCTCTTCCCGAACGACTGGACCATGCGTTACTTCATGGAGAAAAACCCCGAGTTAAAACTCCACGAGCTGCCGATCGAACAGACGCGCGCGGCAACGTAACCGCAGAAATTCAGTCGGGAGCTAAAGAGCCTCGTGGCCGGCAAAACCAAAAGAGTGGCGACCTCCGCGCGCCGTTGAGACCGTCCGTCTGCGAAACGCGCTCGGAGATCGCGTTCCACCTGGAGTCCAACTGCATCATTACACCTTAAGCAGAACGCCCGGGTATCATCTCGGAGCGTTCTCGGTTTCCGGAACGTTGAGCACCTGAATAGATCAACGATGAACGAGCCCATGCGTTGCTTCCGCTTCGGCATAGTCGTGCCACTTGGGCTACGGTTCTCGTTCAAGCCCCCCTTTGCTCCCGTTCCTGCCACTTCTTGTTGCTGAGTTTGGCTGTGGTTTTCTCGTCAGATTGAAGACCGATAAACTTTCTCTTGCCAGCGGCTCGGAAGGGCCCGTAAAACTTCAAACTCTTCGGTGACGAACGAAGTTTTGAAAGGTCGGTGGACACCCACTGTGATTCTCCCAAACGGGTGGAATGACCGGGTAGAACACCTCCATAAAAACCTCGCCAAGCACTGAATTGTCCGCGGCTGGGGGTCGATAGCTCAACGGTAGAGCAGCATCCTTTTAAGTTGTTGGTTCCGGGTTCGAATCCCGGTCGACCCACCACCGGATAGTCAGAGAGTTACGAGAAAACGTGATTCTTTTCGCGCCAAGTCGAGATGTGAATAATGAGTGGTTTGAGCCCATTACCGAATCCGACGTTCAGCACATAACTTCCTATAATAAAAGGAGTTATAAGCCACATGTATCCATTTCTTGTTACGATGGGAGCGAATTGGGGTCAAATTTAACTGCTGATAAATAAGCACTTCGTTACGTTCAAGGCCGCACTAACCCCTTGCCACTCGCATGCGGGTGCGAAAGTTTTTGCGCCGCATGCAATGGATTGCCCCCTCGGAGAAAGACACCGCCTCCGCCACCCTTGAGAAGCAGCTTTGGGCCGCCGCCGACCAGCTCCGCGCCAACTCCGGACTGAAGGCCGCCGAATACTCCGCGCCCGTCCTCGGTCTCATTTTCCTGCGCTTCGCCGAGGCCCGCTTTGCCCTCCAGCGCGCCAAGCTGGAAACAGCGTCCACCTCCTCCCGTCGCGGCTCGCGCGTGGACGATCCCGCCGCCTACCACGCCGAGGGCATGCTCTACCTGCCCGCTGAGGCCCGCTTCGACCACCTGCTCCACCTGCCCGAGGCCGCCAACGTCGGTGCCAAGGTCAACGACGCCATGCGCGCTATTGAGCAGCAGAACCCCCAACTCGCCGGTGTCCTCCCCAAGACCTACACCATCTTCGGCGGCACCCTCCTCAAGCAGCTCCTCAAAAAGATGTCCGAGATCCCCATCTCGGCCGACTACGACACCTTTGGGCGCGTCTATGAATACTTCCTCGCCGAGTTCGCGATGACCGAGGGCCAGGGAGGCGGCGAGTTCTACACCCCGTTCAGCATCGTCCGCCTGCTCACCGAAGTCATCGAGCCCTACCACGGACGCATCCTCGATCCCGCCTGCGGCTCCGGCGGCATGTTTGTGCAGTCGGCCCGCTTCGTCTCCGAGCACCGGAAAAACCCGGCCAAGGAACTCGCCATCTACGGACAGGAAAAGGAACGCGCCACCGGCGACCTCTGCCGCATGAATCTCGCGGTCCACGGGCTGGAGGGCGACATCAAGCAGGCCATCAGCTACTACGACGACCCGCACGCCGCCACCGGCCGCTTCGACTTCGTCCTCGCCAACCCACCCTTCAACGTCAACGCGGTGGACAAAGAACGCCTCGCCGACGCCGTCGGCCCCGGTCGCCGCTTCCCCCACGGCCTGCCCCGCACCGACAACGCCAACTACCTCTGGATTCAGCTCTTCGCCTCCGCGCTCAACGCCACCGGCCGCGCCGGTTTCGTGATGGCCAACTCCGCCTCCGACGCCCGCTCCTCCGAGCAGGACATCCGGCAAAAACTCATCGAGAGTCGCGTCGTGGACGTGATGGTGGCCGTCGGCCCCAACCTGTTCTACACCGTCACACTCCCCTGCACCCTCTGGTTCTTCGACAAGGGCAAGGCCAAGACACCGAGGGCCGACACCGTGCTCTTCATCGACGCCCGCCACATCTACCGGCAGGTGGATCGCGCCCACCGCGAATGGACGCCCGCGCAGATCGGTTTCATCGCCAACCTCGTCCGTCTTTATCGGGGCGAAGCCCCCGACTACACCCTCGGCGGCGACGAAGCCCGCGCAAAGCTCCAGGAAGTCTTCGGGCAGGTGGAACGCGTTGTCCCCAACGCGTTTTTCGGAGACCTCATCGCCGCCGAAGACCAAGCCCCCTACGGCACAAAGAAAGCCCATGGCTCCTCGCTCCCGGCTCCCCGCTACGCCGATGTCCCCGGCCTCTGCAAAGCCGCCACCCTCGCCGAAATCGAGGCGCAAGGTTGGTCGCTCAACCCCGGCCGCTACGTCGGCGTAGCCCCCGGCGAAGCGGTCAGCGACGAGGATTTTAAGGCGCAGCTCGAAACCCTGAACGAGGAACTCGAAACCCTGAACAAACAGGCCCGCGCCTTCGAACAAACCATCGCCGGCAACGTGGCGGAGATTTTGGAGGCGTGATGATGCCTGAACGCATTCCCACCTGCGAATTGGGAGAGGTTGCAGAACTCTACGATTCGCTTCACCAGACCCCGAAATATACGACCAAAGGTTACCCGATGATTCGCGTGACGGATATACGTCGGGGATTCGTGGAAACAACAGGTGCGGTGCGAGTGGACGAAGAGACGTATTTACAGTTCTCCAAAAAACACCGACCGCAGGTAGGCGACATTCTATTTTCCCGCGTTGGTTCGTATGGCAACTCTGCCTACGTGAACAGCAATGAGGAGTTCTGCCTTGGCCAGAACACCGTCTGCATCACGCCCGAACAGTCGCGGATACAGCCAAGCTTCCTCTACTGCGCTCTAAATTCGGACGCCTTACGCAATCAAATCGAGGCCCTCGTAGGCGGTGCATCACAGGGGACAATCAGTTTAAAAAGTATTCGAAAGCTGCGAGTCCCGCTTCCCCCGCTCCCCGAACAACACCGGATCGCGGGCATCTTGTCGGCCTACGACGCACTGATGGAGAACAGTCAGCGGCGCATCCGCATCTTGGAGTCGATGGCCCGCGCCCTCTACCGCGAGTGGTTCGTTCACTTCCGCTACCCCGGCCACGAATCCGTCCCCCGCGTCGATTCCCCCCTCGGCCCCATCCCCCAAGGCTGGGAGGGGAAAAAACTCTCGGAAGTGGCTGAAGTAAACCGCGCCCAAATCAACGCCCGCACCGCACCGGCAGAACTTCATTACATCGACATCGCCTCCGTCAGCCCCGGCCAGATTGATAGCACCACCACCTACGCCTTCGCCGATGCTCCCGGTCGTGCGCGCCGTATCATCCAGCACGGCGACGTGCTATGGTCGTGCGTCCGTCCAAACCGCCGCTCACACGCGCAGGTGATGCACCCCGAGCCAGACACAATCGCGTCCACCGGTTTCGCTGTGCTAACTGCAACGAAAGTTCCCTTCACGTTCCTCTACTTCGCCACGACCACGGACGACTTCGTTTCTTTCCTCGTCAACAATGCAACCGGGGCCGCCTACCCCGCCGTGAGCGGTTCAACCTTCGAAAAAGCCGACTTGCTGATCCCTCCCGCACCGCTCCTGAAGAAGTTCGGCGATACTACGATCCCGATGGCCGAGCAGATCCATACGCTCCAGCGCCAAATTCAAAACCTCCGCCAAACCCGCGACCTTCTGTTGCCCCGTCTGCTGGCAGGGCAGGTGGACCTTAAGTAAAATTAGAAATATTATGAGCACACCAGCCGCAGCTGTCCCGCCGGTAGCATCCTCGTCGCCTGCACAAGTCATCGCACCACCTGCCCCAGCGCAAAAGTGCCTGTTTCAAAATGAGAGTGCTTGGCGGCCACTAAAACCAGACGGAAGCGACGAGTCAAAGAAGGCAGCCGAGCAGGCGAATCAGATGCTTAAAGAACGCCTAGGCAGCTTGTTGCTCTCTCAAAACCTACTGTTGCTGTTTGGTTCAGGCGCATCTGTGGCGGTAGGCGGCCCGTCAATGCAGGCGTTGTGGGACGAAGCAGCTGAATCGCAGAAGGCGATCATTACGGAAATATGCGATGCCGTCGGCCACCCCAAAGACAATAAGGACATTGTGGCGTTGCTTATCCGTTGCCAAGGGGCGCAAGCGTTTCTCGAAAAAACGAAAGCGGACAAGATCGAAACCTTTATCGAAGCGGTCGAGGGTATCATTAGGGACAAGTGTCAGACGATTGAAACGTGGGAAGCAGTTAAAGGGACGAAGCAGACAACGCCTGAAGTCGTCACACCCCACTCGACGCTATTGTCGCGAGTCGTTCCGCGCCGACAGGATCTCCCACGGACTCGAATATTTACCACCAATTATGACCTTTGCATCGAACTAGCGGCGAAGGAAAAAAGGATGCCCATTCTGGACGGGTTTGACCTTATAACTCCACGAACTTTTGATGGTCGCTGGTTCGATTACGACTTTGTCCGTCGGAGCACCCGCGAGGGCGCGCCCGACTATCTCGAATCCGTCTTTCATCTATACAAGCTGCACGGCTCAGTAGACTGGGATCGCTCATCGGACGGCATCGTTCGTGACCCAAAAACGAAGACACCTTATCTGATTTATCCTCGCAACCAGAAGTTCGCGCAGTCGTTTGAGCAGCCGTTCTTGGAAATGATGTCCCGCTTCCAGACGGCACTGCGGGAAAAGGACACTGCGTTGATTCTGGTAGGCTTCGGTTTCAACGACCATCACCTTAATCAGCCCATTTATCACGCGCTAGCCACGAATCCGAATTTCAAGCTACTGGTGGTTGATTACGCTCCCGAAGCAAAGCTCGTTCCTGGCCAGTCGTGGGACACTCTTGCCCTCCTGCAAAAGTCCGGTGCTCCGCTCGACGTAATACAAATGGATTTCAGAGACTTCCCTTCCTTGCTGCCCACGTATTCGCAAGCGCGAGCAAGCAATACACAGGAGCAGGCAGCGCGACTCTTGAAAGTGCTTTCGGCAAAGCCATCAGCGACACCATGAATATCGCCCCGTTTGATCCAGAACGTCGCATCGGCACGGTGACACAGGTCTTGCCGGATTCGGTGTTCGTGAATCTCGACGCTGTCACCCAGCGCACTGGCAGACTTTTGTCAGGGAATTCCCTTCGCGGCGGTCAGGTCGGCGATTTCGTGGTATTGGATTGTGACAGCCACGCATTGCTGGCGCGGATTCTCGAAGTGAAACTGCCGGAGAAGGAGCGTTTGGATATCGAACAGCAGTTGGGACACACACCCGACCCACATCCTCTTGCTAAGCTACATCTGCTAGGCGCTCTTCAGACAGGAACAGACAAGGTCATCAGCGGCATCCCCAATTATCCGGCTCTGGGTGCTTCCGTGTTTGCCGCCAGCGCGGACCTTGTGAGCCATTTTGCTTCTTCATTCAGCTTGAAGAGTGAGGACGGAGCGAAGCACGTCACGTTGCGACTTGGGCATGTGCGCGACGGTGTGGGGACGCCGGTCGAAATCCGGGCGGACCATCTCTTTGCTCGCCACTGTGCTATTCTCGGCGCAACGGGTGGCGGCAAGAGCACAACTATTTCGCGGTTGCTGGAGCAGTGTCTCGCGAGCCACATGTTCCCGAAGATTATCCTCATAGACCCAACTGGCGAATATGCGGCGACTGCCACGGGGCACACATCACTCTTCCTTGGTTCAACAGATGTTCCAAGCGGAGAAACGCAAGTTCGCATCCCATGTGAGCATCTACAGGACGGGGACTATCTCTGCATTCTTGCGCCCTCGCCGACGCAACGCGTGAGGCTGAACGATGCGATTCACAGTTTGAGGCTGGTTGAGGTTTTGGGCCGAAAAGGGTTTGAATCCGAGCGTGCGCAGTTAGCTTCTTATCTAACCGCCGAGGGAGTGATTACGAAGAGTGGGAAAACTCGATCCACATTTTACAGCGTGCGCACGGCGGCGGCGGTGGCTGACCTTGTCGAGAATCCGACCACGCCCTTCGCCTTTCGATACCTGACTGCGCAGATAATGAATGAGTGCGTTGCTGACGCCGACAACGGCACATGGCGGCCTTTTCCTAACGCGTTGGAATGGTCTCAGCCGCTTCTGTCAAAAATCAATGCGCTGCGAGTCTCTGCGGCTTGGTCGCCAATCTTTGGGAATGAAGGGGCTGCGTCGGTCTTCAACGAGATAGAAAAGTTTTTCAACAACGGGGAGCGCTTGCTGCGCATCAACCTTGCCGACCTGAGCTTTGATTTTCGCCTCCGAGAGATTGCGGTGAATTTGATTGGGCGATGGCTTCGTGAGCACGTTCGGGACTACAAGCTAAAGGCGGATAGGCCAGTCCTTGTCGTGCTGGATGAAGCACACAACTTTCTCAACCGGCACCTCGGTGATGAAGATTTCAAACAGCCGCTCGATGCGTTTGAGAAGATTGCTAAGGAGGGTCGAAAGTTCTGGTTGAATCTGGTCTTAGCGACCCAGCAACCGAGAGACATCCCGCCGGGCATATTAAGTCAGATGGGGACTTTGGTTGTTCACCGGCTAATCAACGAGGCTGACCGTAAAGTCGTGGAGATGGCCTGCGGTCAGTTGGACGCAGCAGCGGCGAAGTTCCTGCCCAGTCTTGCACCTGGCGAGGCAGCAATCATCGGCGTGGATTTCCCGATTCCTCTTACCATTCAAATCGAACAACCGGCGCAGAACCTTCGACCTGCATCCGCAGGTCCGCAGTTTACACGGTGGTTGCAGCCGAAAGCGGCAGCAACGCCTAAGCCAGCCGCGCCAGCTACGGTCGCCACGTCGAGTCCGAAACCTGCCAAAGCACCTACGCCCGCCAATCCAACCGCGCCGCCAGCGAACGACGACGACGACATTCCATTTTGATTCCAGTCCGCCCACGCCATGCCGCACGCCTACACCGAAGACCAACTTGTCGAGCAACCCACCATCGGGTTGCTCGCGGAGCTTGGCTGGACCACGGTGTCGGCGTCGGAAGAAACCTTCGGCGCGGCGAGCACGCTCGGGCGCGAGACAAAGGGCGAGGTGGTGCTGGCAGTGCGTCTCCGGGCGGCGTTGGCACGGCTCAATCCCTCACTACCGTCCGAGGCCATCGTGGCGGCGGTGGACGAACTCACCCGCGACCGCTCGACCATGTTGTTGGATCAGGCCAATCGCGAGGTGTATGGCCTCCTCAAAGACGGCATCAAAGTCTCGGTGCCGGATCGCGACAACGGCGGACAAAAGACCGAGCGCCTGCGCGTCGTGGATTGGGAAACCCCGGCCAACAACGATTTCCTCCTCGTCAGCCAGTTCAGCGTCACCGGCCAGCTCTACACCTGCCGCCCCGACCTCGTCGGTTTCGTCAACGGCCTGCCTCTCGTCGTCATCGAACTCAAAAAGCCCGGTGTCCCCGCCCGCGCCGCTTTCGACGACAACCTCACCCACTACAAGCAGCAGATTCCCGCACTGTTTTGGACCAACGCCTTTCTCATCGCCTCCAACGGCACCGACAGCCGCGTCGGTTCTCTCACCGCCGACTGGGAACGCTTTTTCGAGTGGAAGCGCATTGAACGCGAAGACGAGCCCCGCCGCGTGTCGCTTGAGGTCATGCTGCGTGGCACCTGCGAGAAAGGCCGTCTGCTCGACCTCGTGGAGAACTTCACTCTCTTCTCCGAGCACAAGGCCGGGCTCACGAAAATCCTCGGGCAGAACCACCAGTTCATCGGCGTGAACAACGCCATCACCGCCTCTCTGGAGGCGCGGCGTCAGGGCCACGGTCGAGGCGGCGTCTTCTGGCAGACCCAAGGCAGCGGCAAGAGCTTCTCGATGGTTTTCTACGCGCAGAAAATGCTGCGCAAGGTGCCGGGTAATTGGACCTTCGTCGTCGTCACCGACCGCGTGGAGTTGGATGACCAAATCGCCAAGACCTTCAAAACCGTCGGCGCGGTTGGCGATGCCGAGGGTGACCTCTGCCACGCCACCAGCGGCGCAAACCTGCGCGAACTCCTGCGCGGCAACCACCGCTACGTCTTCACCCTCGTCCACAAGTTCCAGACCCCGGAGCTGCTTTGCGACCGGTCCGATGTGATCGTGCTGACCGACGAGGCTCACCGCAGCCAATACGACACCCTCGCGCTCAACATGCGCGCGGCCCTGCCCAAGGCGCTCTTCCTCGCCTTTACCGGCACTCCGCTCATCGCCGGTGAGGAGCGCACGCGCGACGTGTTCGGCGACTACGTCTCGATCTACGATTTCCAGCAATCGGTGGAGGACGGCGCGACCGTGCCGCTGTTTTACGAAAACCGCACCCCCGAGCTGCAACTCGTAAACCCCAACCTCAACGACGACATCTACGACCTCATTGAACAGGCCGCGCTCGACCCCGAGCAGGAGGCGAAGCTGGAGCGGGAGCTGAGCAAACAATACCACATCCTCACCCGCGACGACCGGCTGGAGACCGTGGCACAGGACATCGTGCGGCACTTCCTCGGGCGCGGCTTCGTCGGCAAGGCAATGGCCGTCTCCATCGACAAGGCCACCGCGCTCAAGATGCACGACAAGGTGCGCGCCCATTGGGCGAAGGAGCAGGCGCGGGTTACGAAAGCCATCGCCAAGCTTGACGCGATCAAGGGCAACCGCAGTGACGAGCAACTCGCCCAGCTCGCGGAACTCAAGGCGCGGCTCGACGTGCTCACGACCACGGACATGGCCCTGATCGTCTCGCCCGGCCAAAACGAGATCGAGCACATGAAGAAGCTCGGCCTCGACATCACGCCGCATCGTGTGCGGATGAACGACTCGCAGCCACCGCTGGCGGAAAAGTTTAAGGATACCAAAGACCCGCTACGCCTAGTCTTCGTCTGCGCCATGTGGCTGACCGGCTTCGACGCGCCGAGCTGCTCCACGGTGTATTTGGACAAGCCGATGCGTAACCACACGCTGATGCAGACCATCGCGCGGGCCAACCGGGTGTTCCCCGGCAAGCACAGCGGCATGATCGTGGACTACGCCAACGTCTTCGCCTCGCTGGAAAAAGCCCTCGCCATCTACGGCGCGGGCAAAGGCGGGACCAATCCGGTGAAGGACAAGCAGGAATTGGTGGCCGAGCTGCGCCGGGCGGTCGAAGCCGCTACAGTCTTCTGCGCCGGCCACGGTGTCGCGCTCGCCGCCATCGAACAGTTGCCCGCCGGTGGCTTTGACCGTCTTCAGTTGGTAGGCGACGCCGTCAACGCCCTGATCTCGCCCGACCCGCTGCGCCGCGAGTTCTTCGCCCACGAGCGCTACGTGACCACGCTCTACAACGCAGTGAAGCCCGACCCGACGGCGGTGGAGTTCACCGGGCGTGCGTCCTGCCTCGCGGCGATAGCCGAGGCCATCCGCGCCAAGCTCAACCCCAACCCAGCCGACATCACCCACGTCATGGGTGAAATCGCCGAGCTGTTGGACGTGTCGATCACGGGTGTGGAAATCGTCGAAGACGGCCCTCCCCCACTCGACCTGTCACGCATCGACTTCGAGGCGCTGTCGCAGCGGTTCAAAAAATCGAAGACCAAGAACACGGACCTGGAAGTCCTGAAAGCCGCCATCCGCGCCCAGCTCGACAAGCTCATCCGCATCAACCGCACGCGGGCCGACTACCTCGATAAATTCGAGGAGCTGATCGACGCCTACAACAACGGCAGCCGCAGCATCGAAGAACTTTTCGACGAGCTGCTAAAGTTGAGCCGGTCACTCAGCGAAGAGCAAAAGCGTCACGTCCGCGAAAACCTATCTGAGGACGAACTCACCATCTTCGACCTCCTCACGCGCCCCGACCCGGCCTTGACCGATGAAGAGCGCGCCGAGGTCAAGAAGGTCGCCCGCCTGCTTCATGATCGTCTGAAAGACGTGTTGACGCTGGATTGGCGGCAAAAATCCAGTGCCCGAGCCTCCGTGCTCACCGCGATTAAAGACACCTTAGACGAGGGCCTGCCGCGCGCCTACACCCCGGAAATCTACGAGAAAAAATGTGCCACGCTCTTCGAGCACATCTACGAGGCCGGGGTCGCGTAGCCCCCAAATTAGCGAATACCGAGGCGCTCTTTTTGAGCCCACCAGCGATCTTCTACTTCACCACTGCAATTTCTTAGTTCGTCCTGCAAGTAGCTCAATTTTTCGCAGAAATCAGGACTGACTCGGTCCAATTCAAAGCGGGCCATTTCCAGCAATCCTGCCATGTAGGCGAAACGTTTCCGAAGTGCTTTCATTCGCATTTCCGAAAGCATTATTTCCGGAGGCTGCGCAAATTCCACACTGGCACACTGCCCTTTTCGGATCACTGCCCATTGTTCGTTTAGGATAGAGAACCCCGTTTTCTCCAGAAGGCGCTTCGATGCCTCGGACTCATACTCAACGCGTTGCTCCATGTGCTCCGATTCTCGGAACAAATGCGGTAAAATGACGTTGGTCATCGCACTGCTCATTATGCCACGTCGCCGAAATGATTCCTTGGTGAAAACGTGAAAGTTGCCGGGCCCCATGTTCAAAAAAGCCGCAGCGCATACCTCAGCTTCGTAAACGAGATAAAATTCGTATCCGCGCTCGGTGCCGCAGCAGTCGCTAGGATCTTGTAACCAAACCCGAGCGATGGACACGTTCCCCTGTAATGGCCGGATGTAAACCTTGTCGGGGGCGGCACCGTCGTTCGCTCGATCAATCACCCACTCAAGACTGTCGTGCATCATAGGTCGGTTAGACAGAATACGACATCACGACGTTTTTTTCACCGCTCTCTTCACTGACTGCTTGGCGACCTGCATCAGGCGGTCCGACTCGCTGACGGGCGGGCATCCATCCGCGAACCATTTTTCAAGGATCTGCGCGGCGTAATTGCTCTTCGTTTTGTCGAGCGCGTCGCTACGAGAAACGATCTCAGCGATGATCTCTTTACGCACATGAACCCCAAGGGTGTCTGCATCTTTGGTTTTTGCCACATCCCAAATTCATACTGGTTTGCCGTTCATGGTTAGAAAAAAGACTTGATTCACTAGTCTGCTTAAACTCCTTAAGGTTTGTAGCCGTTTACCGAAGTTTTCGGCCCGAGCGCGACGTGGTTCATGAAATCAAAAATCCTTACGCACAAGGGCACGGTCCCAATCGACTACAAGAGCGGTCGAAGGAAACCGTTTCGATTGAGGGTAACGATAGGAGGTAAGCGCATCGGAAAATATTTCGCCACCCGTGCCGAGGCGGAAACGGAGTGGCTCAATCTCGCTCCCCTCGCCTCTCGTTTGAGCGCGTCAAACAACAGCATAACCGAAAAGTCCCTCCTCGATGAGCACGAGGCCGCCCAATACATTTGCCTGCGCGCTTTGCTGGC
>JANJTQ010000053.1 GCA_024711005.1 Opitutaceae bacterium
GGTTTGGCCCGGCCGGTCGCGACCAGCAGCCACGCGCCGAGAGCGACAACCCAGCCGAGACGCGAGGCCTTCATGACGGTTCGTTGAATCAAGCCGCCTTGGTCAGCGCCGTTTCACGCTCCACCAGCGTCGGATGCGAATAGTAGAACCCGCTGAACCACGGGTGCGGAGTCAAATTGCTCAGATTCTTCCGGGACATCTTGCGAAGCGCCGACACCAGCGGTTCGGGACCACCCATCGCATCGCGCGCAAAGGCGTCCGCCTCGTATTCATGTTTTCGCGACAGCAGATTTCCCAGCGGCGAAAACCAGAACATCACCGCCCCGCTCAGCAGGCCGAACAACAAAAAGCTGGGGGCGAGCTCGTGCGGAGGGAATCCGAACGCCGGATTGAACCAGTCGCTGCGAGCGAGCCAGGCGATGACCGCGAACGCCCCGAGCATGATCGCCGCCGACAGCGCGATCGTCTTCGGAATGTGCCCGCGTCGGTAATGCCCCACCTCATGCGCCAGCACCGCCTCCAACTCCGCCGGTTCGAGTTGGGCGATCAAGGTATCGAATAAAACGATACGCCGGAACCGCCCGAAGCCCGTAAAGAACGCGTTCGAATGTCCCGAGCGTTTGCTGCCGTCCATCACCTCGATGGCCGACGCCTTGAAGCCCGTCCGCTCCGACAGCGCCAGCAACCGCGTTCGCAGCTCCCCCTCCGGCAACGGCGTCAGCTTGTTGAACAGCGGAAGGATCAGTTTCGGATAGAGCACCAACATCAAAAGCTGGAATCCAAACATCAGTCCGAAGGCCCAGATCCACCAGGTGCCGCCCACCCAATCGATCAGCGAAAGCAGGGCCCACAGAAGCGGAAACCCGATCACAAAGGTAAGCGCCAACCCCTTGAATTTGTCGGAAATCCACAATCCCGGCGTCGACTTGTTGAAGCCAAATCGTTGCTCCAACCGAAACTGCCCCCACCAGTCAAAAGGCAGACCGGGAATGCTCAGCAGCACGCCCGCAAAAAGAATAAACAACGCATCGTCCCAGTTGCCGGTCTCCGACCAAATCGCCACCTGCCCGTAGATCAGAGGCAACACCAGGCTCGACAGCGCCAACAGCAGCACGCCCGTGTCGAAGATCATCGACCAGACACCGAACCGGTTTTTCGCGAGCGTATAGTCGACGGACTTACGGTAGGTCTCCGCATCCATAATCGCCGCGACCGCCGCCGGGGCCTGCTCCGCGTGACGACGCACTTCCGCGCGATTCAATGCGGCCAAGATCAATTCAGCCAGCAACTTGGCGACCAACAAACCGAGGACGACGATAAGAACCATCCCGCGACTCCATCGGTTTCCTCGTCCACGCCAACCCCAATTTCACCGGAGCACTGCCTTCCGCATCCGGAACCTTGTAGGCTGCCTGCTCGCAGGCGCGGCTCGGAGCGCAAGCAAGTGGCGGACTGCAATGGGTTCATCATTCGAGGCCATCGCGTCTTCGGCAAAGTTTGGTTTGAAAACCCCTTCCCCGCCCTCAACGTTCGCCGGCTGTGGACGACAAAACCAAGCCAACGCCCTCGTTCGAGGATGCACTCACCCGTCTGGAAACCATCGTTGAATCGATGGAATCCGGGGATGTCCCGCTGGCTGAACTCCTCGCCAAGTTCGAAGAAGGCAACGGCTTGCTCAAAATCTGTGAAGGCCGCCTCAAGGAGGCCGAGCTTAAGATCGAGCAGTTGAAAAAACAAAAGGACGGTTCGATCGCCTTCTCCCCATTCGAAACCAACCGGGGCGCGTAAACTCGTCACCCCACATCGGTTTCCATCCCTTCCCGTAGCTCGCATCCCGCTTTTCGTTAATGAACACCTTCGCCGACGTATCGGCCTCCTCGCCCAATCAGCCGCGCCTCCTTGATGCCATCCGCGGCCCCGCCGACGTCAAAGCCTTGGGCGTTTGCCAGCTCCCACAGCTCGCCCGCGAGATTCGCGACGAAATCATCGCCGTCACCGCCCGGAACGGCGGCCATGTCGGCCCCAATCTCGGCGTGGTCGAACTCACCCTCGCCCTCCACCGCGTCTTCACCACGCCCGACGACCAGTTCGTCTTCGACGTCGCCCACCAGGGTTACGTCCACAAGCTTCTCACCGGCCGCGGCGGCGAGTTTTTCCGCAAGCTTCGCCAGACCGACGGCGCCAGCGGATTCCTCTACCGCGCCGAGAGTCCGCACGATTCGTTTGGCGCCGGCCACGCCGGCACCGCCCTCTCCGCCGCCCTCGGCATGGCCACCGCCCGCGATCTGCGCGGTACCCATGAGCATGTCGTCGCCCTCTGCGGAGACGCCGCCTTCACCTGCGGCATCACGCTCGAGGCGCTCAACAACGTCGTCAGCTCCACCAAGCGCCTCATCGTCATCCTCAACGACAACGAGTGGTCCATCGCCAAGAACGTCGGCGCCATCGCGAAGTATCTCAACAAGCTCAGCACCAACCCGACCTACAACCGCCTCCACGCCGACGTGGAGAAGTTCTTCCTCGGCCTCCCGCACGGCCACGAGATGAACCAGCTCTACGTGAAGTGGAAGCGCGAGACGAAGGACTTCTTCGTCAACTCCTCCCTCTTCGAGAAATTCGGCCTGCGCTACGTCGGCCCGGTCGATGGCCACAACCTCGATGAACTGGTGAAGAACCTCGAGTTCGCCAGGCAATGCGACGGCCCCGTCCTCCTGCACGTGCTGACGAAGAAGGGCAAGGGCCTCGAGGCCGCGATCGCGCACCCGGAGAAATTCCACGGCGCCAGCCCCTTCAATCCCGCCACCGGCGAGAGCGCCCGGAGCGCGCCCGGCACGCCGCCGAATTTCCAGGATGTCTTCGGTGCGGCGCTCACGCGTTTCGCGCAGCAAAACCCGAAGGTCCTCGGCATCACCGGCGCCATGCCCAGCGGCACCGGACTGACACAGTTGAGCAAGGAAGTGCCCGGCCAGTTCTTCGACGTCGGCATCGCCGAGGAACACGCCGTGCTCTTCGCCGCCGGCCTCGCCACCAAGGGCTTCCGCCCCGTCTGCGCGATCTATTCCACCTTCCTCCAGCGCGCCTA
>JANJTQ010000054.1 GCA_024711005.1 Opitutaceae bacterium
GGACGTCGCCGGCTTCGACATCGGCGCGCATGCGAGCCGCACGATCTACGTGGGCGGCGCGGCGGTGAAGAAGGCCTGCGAGGAGGCGAAGCGCCAGCTCTTCGAGCGTGCGTCGCTGCAGCTCGGCGTTCCCGCCGACGAGCTCGACATCCGCGACAAACGCATCTTCGTCAAGGCGGATCCGGCGCGCGGCATCGACGCCGAGGCGATCACGCGCGCCGGCGTCTACCACTTCGTCGACCCCGCGACCGGCGAGCCCGGTGGCGTGCCGGGCCAGATCCAGGGCTACGTGAGCTTCTTCGCGCCGCACAACTCGCCACCGTTCGGTGCGTCGTTCGCCGAGGTCGAGGTCGACACCGAGACTGGCGAAGTCCGCGTGCTCGAACTCGTCAATGCCCATGACATCGGCCGTGCGATCAACCCTGCGGCCGTCGAGGGGCAGCTCGAAGGCGGCATCCAGCAGGGACTCGGTTTCGTGCTGAGCGAGGAGATCTACTACGACGCGCGCGGCCGGGTGCAGAACAACAGCTTCACCGACTACAAGATGTTCGGCCCCGAGGACATGCCCAAGATCACGACGATCCTGGTCGAGGACGCGGACCCGATCGGCCCGTACGGTGCGAAGAGCGTCGGCGAGTCGGGGCTCGTGAGCCCGGTCGGCGCGGTGGCGAATGCGATCTTCCACGCGATCGGAATCCAGTTCACCGAGGCGCCGATCACCCCGGAGAAGGTGTTGAAGGGTATTCGGGAGACGGGCGTGCGCGATTACGGCAGCATCGGGGGTTGTCGCTGATCGGCTGCAAGCCGGTCTTGAATAGCAGTGCGGCCGCCGTTGGGCGGCCGTGTTCATTGGGCGGGCCCGATCGTAGTGCCGGCGCCGATGGGCGGTGTCCGATAGCGCGGGCGACGTTGGAACGCAATTGACCTATGGCAGCCGGGCACCGAAGAGTGAAGGCGATTCGTTTCCGCAATAACCTTCTCTGCGCGCCTACTTCGCGGCCAAGACCCGATTGGACTTCTGCCATTGAGACGATATGCCACAGGTTAAATGCGTCAATACCAAGGCCAAAGGCAACGGAAACGCGATGAAAATGGTCGCGGGGAGATCGGGAGTCGGCATCGGCCGAAGCATATCATTTTCACGGCATTAAATTGGCCCCTCGAATTCATAGTTGATCCCGATCCAACTTCCCGTTTCTTCGGCATTTCTTCAGGTTGAGATGGTAAGTCAGGGCTCCGCCCGGGGCGGCATCCGTAGTGTCCAGAGACGCCATTGCCTCGCCGGCTCGCAGGTCACCATCCAGGCTCAATTTGATGCTGACGTTAAGCATGGCTGTGGTTCCACACCCTACCCGTTTCATTTGTCCCGCGCCGATATTTTCAGTAAAAAAATAATCACTTTCATGCGGACCTTTAATCTTGCGCTTGAAAACGCGACCGTGTTCGTTGTCGTTTGGTCCCAGGAAATATTGAACGTCGAGTTCGCTTTCTTGTCTTGCAACGAGTTTCGCAAAGCCCCGGTAATCGACCTTGTAGACGCCGATGGAATAATCCGCCGGTAAATTCAGCGGAGACGAAATGCGGCAACTCTTTCTTTGCATTCCCCTGACTGAATTACTTCCGCTTTCGACGGTGAACTGGTCAAACAAAATGCTCACAGTCGTGCCATCGGGGGACATGATGACCGAGTAGCTTCCCGCGGGACAACCGTTGGCTACTTGGGCCAAAGCCGGCAGTCCGACAAGCCATGCGCACGCGAAAATACTTCGCATCATCCATCTCATGGAACTTACCTCTCAAAACAGGGCGGCGCTTGCGCCAAGCGCCCGGTATTCACTTAGTTGCAATTTTGCCCCTGCAGGTGATAAATGATGGAGGCATTGACGTCTTCGGAGTCGATCGAGGCCATGGCTTCTTTGTTCGAGACCGTGCTCACTCTCATGCTCGAGTTTGTGCGCAGGTTGACGTCGGCGCCACAGCCCGACCAAATGATCGACTCAGCGGAAAGCTCGTTGCTGATCAAATAATCTTCATTGACGGGACCGCGGAATGTTCTTCGGAATGCCGGGCCTCTAGTGCCGGCGAAGAAGTATTCGACGTTGAACTGCGAGGTCGCCGATTGCGGCAGGTGATTAAAGCCGCGAAAGTCTATTTTCAGGATCGAAACGCTCAGTCCTTGAGGGACGTGCACGGGGATGGCGATGTTGCAGCTCTTGCGGTCAAAGTTTTTTCCGGTCACGCCGCCGACGCTCACTTGGTATTCGTCGAATAACAAACTCAAAGATTTCGCATCCGGACTCAAGGTGACAGAAACAGTACCGGACGGGCAGCCTGTCCCACCGTATCCGGGTTGACCCAAGGAAATATCATCGGCGAAAACCGGCACGCTGAAGACCATTGCGGCCATTAATGGGATGATCCTGTTCATGATTATTCTCCTGGTGTCAATAGTCCAGCTTGCCGCACTGGACCTTGCCGCCCTTCGCCGTGTCACTTCGCAACGCATTGCCATGATGAGACTTTGCGCGCCAGGACATGTTGGGTCGGTTCATTGAAGCTTATGGAGAACAGCCTTTATCGTCTGTGTGTTGGCGTACATAGCCGGATCGTCAAATGGTAGGGGATACACTGCCAATCCTTTCAAGATTTCGCGGCCCGCACCGGCCACACGATCGTGTCCCGTAGCGTGGTGTAAGAAGCGCTAGCCGATGAGGTCGGCAGGTCATTGGCTCCGGTTTGGCAGGAGCGCGTGTCAGGCTGCCACGGCGGACAGACTGACGTTGGGATTGTCGCCAACTTCGGCGAGGGTTTCCAGCGTCATGTATCGACGTTGCAGCGCCCATTCGTCGTTTTGCTCGAGCAACAAGGCGTCGACCAGCCGATAGATCGCCGCCTCATTTGGAAAGATGCCGACGACGTCGGCGCGGCGCATGATTTCGCCGTTCAGGCGCTCGAGC
>JANJTQ010000061.1 GCA_024711005.1 Opitutaceae bacterium
GCCCGGCCGTCCCGGCCACGCCTATCACACCTACTGGGTCGCCTCTTTGCGCCTGTGCCTGGACGTCGAGGTCCATCCCGGCAATCGGTCCGCCGCCGGCCACGGCTTTGACGGACTGTGGTCTTTGATCGATCGTCTACCGGCCGCGCGCCGGCCCCACCTTTTGCGAGGAGACGAAGCATGCGTAAGACTTGGGAAGCACGCGTCGAGCGATGTGGCGTGAAATGTTGGCGGTAACGAGTTCAGATTCGAGGGGGCGCGGTTCTTTCCTTGGGCCACGGAGGGATTGTATACATCGAGATCGGACGATTTCCATCGGGGGCGAGAATGATGTCTTTGCGTCCGTCGGGGCCGAGTTCTGCGACGTTGTTAAAGAGTCGGCGCCAGCGGCCGTTTTTTTGACCGGCAACGCGAATGACCATGGCCTGGCCTGTTGGTTTGATGACGGAGGTCGAGCCGGCCGAGATTTCGGCGATGTTGCGATCAGCGTAGGCGACCGCGAGGTTTAGGTCGGTGAAGTTGTGCAGGCGGATGCTGGGAGCCGGCGTGTTGGCGTCGTCCAGCGGAACCGCATAGATCCGATAGCGTCCGCCAGGAGCGCGGGCGACCAGCAGCGTGAAACGCGTGGCACCGCGGGGGAAGGTAACGGTCGCCAGGGGTTCGGGCTTCGGCGCGTCGGGGGCAAAGCTGACGTTGGCGGAGTAAAAGTTGAGCGTGGCCGGACCGGCGTAGGCGTGGATGGAGCTGGTGCAAAAAGGATCGGGGAGCGGTTCGGTTTTATCGTGTGGGGAGTAGCGGAGCGCAGGCAGTGAAGACTGCCATGAGTAGAGCATGAATTTGACGGCGACAGGCTCCTCGGCGACGGGCACTGTCGCGGGCGCACTTTGGGCGGAACCGACGATGGCGAAGGACAACTGGCCGAGGACGAGTATCCAATGGCGGTATATGCGGAGGAGGCGCATGAGGACAGCGGGATTATATGTCATTGGGGGAGAGCCAGCGGAAGCCGACCACTTTGTAGGAGCGGCCAAAGGTGGAGGCGGGTGTGGAGGCGACCGGCGTCGAGGTGGCCGGCGTGGAGTCAACGTAATCGATGGTTCGTTGGACGACGGCTTCGCACCAAGCCCGTCCGACCACTTCGCCGGTGATGGGGTTGGTGGTGTCGCCGTAGCTGCGAATGACAAAGGTGTCCGAGCGGGCGGAGAGCGCGGGGCCGAGTGCCTGGAGGAGGTCGCCTTGGAGGAGCCAGCCCGGGATGCCGGTGGACGTGCGACCATTGGGGCCGGGAGGGGCTTCGACGGTCATGTCCCAGTTGGTGTGCGGGGCGTCGAACTGTTTGTCGGCGTGATAGGCCTCGCGATTGTTGTTGGAATCGGACTGGTGGTTGAGACTGTTGGCGATCTCGCCGTTGAAGAGCACGCGGTCGCCGAGTGCTCCGTCTTCGTCGGCATCGACCCTGTCGCTGTCCGGGCCGACGAACGTGTTGATGTCGGCGGCGTCGATGGCGGCCTGGAGCGGTCCGGCGAGACCACGGCCCTGCGGGATGGTGGGGGAAGCGAGCGCACCGGCGGAGGAAGCGTCGTTGACGGTCGGGTTGAAGTCGGGGCCGGGGGCGACGAGCGTGCGGTTGATAAAGTGGGAGAGCGAGACGAAGGGGCCGCGAGCGCGGACGCGTTTCACGATTTCATCGGCGAGGCGGTCGATCTCGACCGACGTGAGGCGTCGGTAACCGGCGTAGGCTTCGTCGCCGGTGCCGAGTGTCTGGTAGGTATCGCCATTCAGATTGCTGGAAATGGGCTGCCAGAGCGTGCGCGGATAAGGAATCCCGCCGCTTTCGGTGTCGTCGTTGACGCGGAGTCCATTGAGGCCGCCGAGGAGGGCGACCCAGGCGTCCTTGGAGGTGGAGTTGATATTGAAGGCTCCCTTGATGGTGAGCGCGGCCGCGGAGTCGACGGAGCGGGCGTCGGAGGCCGCGGCATCGGTGTCGAGCGCGTAGCGAGGATTGGTGGGGGTGAAATCGGCCAAGGTCTGACGGATGCCGGAGAAGAAGTAGCCGTCCCAAAGGGCGGTGTTGAGCAGGTAGGCAAGATCGAAGTAGCGGGTGTTTCCCGAGGGGGGGTGAGAATCAGGAGAATAAGAGTTGGCGCGGGAATGAACAGCGGAGCCGCGGGTAACGTGAGGGTGGTAATAGGAGTTGCCCACCGTGTACCCGGAGTGGAAGGAGATCGTGCCGTCGACCGTCTGGTCATTGGTGGCGAGGGCGGTGTGCTGGAACTGGGCGAGCGAGAGAACGGGGAGCTGGTCTGCGGTGCGGCGGGGGAAGTCGTAGAGCATGCCCTGCAAGGCACCGGAGCGCAGGTCATCGTTGAAATCCTCGATCCATTGCGCGGGGTGGAGCGAGTCGGTGAAGGCCATGAACATGTCACCGGTGGCGTTGCCGGTGGTAATGGATTTGATCACACCTGCGCCATAAGACGGAGGAGACAGCAGCGCGTAAGTGTTGCCGATGGTGTTCGAATAAACGTTCGGATGAGTGATACGGCCGGCACGCGGGTTGTAGTCCATGTAAGGCCGGCCATAAACGTAGTAAGTAAAGGTGTCTTTAAGGGTGCCGGTATTCCATTTCATGAGGCGCTGAGCGGGAGCTACAAAGCGCAGGTGGAGTGCTCCGAATATTTGGCCGGTAAATGAGTTGAGCTGATTGTCCTTGTTGAATTTGAAG
>JANJTQ010000162.1 GCA_024711005.1 Opitutaceae bacterium
CACTCATCGGCGACCGACTCTACGGCGTCGACCTCAACCAAAACGGACGCCACTGCTACCTCATCGAGGTCAACGATAACCCCAGAATCGACGAAGGCTTCGAAGACACGATGCTCAAAGACAGCCTCTACGAACGCATCATCGAGTCCTTCATCCGCCGTCTCGAACGCATCAAGGAACGCCGCATCGAAGACTGAAGCGGCACGGTCTCCCGCCCAGAGATCGGAGCGCGTCCCCGCCTCTCGCTCGCACTCCGCAATCCACAATCCGCACTCCGCATTTCCGCATGCCTTTCCCCCTCTTCACCCGCTACGGCGTCGAACTCGAATACATGATCGTGCGCCGCGCCGATCTCGCGGTCGCGCCGTGGAGCGATCGCGTGCTGATCGACGCCGCCGGCGCGCCCGTGTCCGACATCGAGCGCGGCGACATCACCTGGTCCAACGAGCTCACCGCCCACGTCATCGAACTCAAGACCACCGACCCCGTCGCCACCCTCGACGGCGCCTCCGAGTCCTTTGCCCGCGAAGTCCGTGAACTCAACCGCCGTCTCGCCGCGCACGACTGCCGCCTGCTTCCGACCGCCATGCACCCGCTCATGCGGCCCGACGAAGCCCGGCTCTGGACTCACGACAACACCGAAATCTACGCCGCCTTCGACCGCATCTTCGACTGCCGCGGACACGGCTGGTCCAACCTCCAAAGCGTCCACCTCAACCTCCCCTTCGCCAACGACGCCGAGTTCGCCCGCCTGCACGCCGCCATCCGTCTCGTCCTCCCGCTCCTCCCCGCGCTCGCCGCCTCGTCACCGGTGGTCGAAGGCCGGCTCACCGGCCACCCCGACAACCGTCTCGCCCACTATCGGGTCAACTCCGCCAAGCTCCCCGCCCTGTGCGGCCGCGTCATCCCCGAACCGGTGTATTCACAGGCTGATTACCAACGAACCATCTTCGCTCCCATCCTCGAACAGCTCGCCCCGCACGACCCCGAGCGGATTCTTCTCGCGGAGTTCAGCAACTCGCGCGGCGCCATCGCCCGCTTCGATCGCGGCAGCATCGAGATTCGCCTGCTCGACGTTCAGGAATGCCCCGCCGCCGACCTCGCCATCGTGCGCACCATCGTCGCCCTGCTCAAGGAGCTCGTTGCCGAGACGCACCTCCCGCTGGCCACGCAACAAGCGATGCCGGTCGAGCCGCTGGCGCGCCTGTTCAATCGCTGCGTCGAACAAGCCGACGCCGCCGTGATCGACGACCCGGTTGTCCTGCGTGCCTGCGGGTGTGACGAGACCGCGCTCACCGCGCACGAAGTCTGGTGCCGGATCATCGCCCGGCTCAACCCGCTCCATGACGCCAGCCCCGCCGAACAAATGGCGCAACAGGCCTACGTGAAGGAAGGCGCGCTGGCCCGCCGCATCACCGCCGCCCTCCCGTCCGAACCCACTCCCGCCCTCCTCCGCGACCTCTACGCCCGCCTCGCCGACCACCTGGAGGCAAACACCCCATTCCGCGCCTCGTGAGCCCGCTCCAATATGGAGTGCGGTGAGTTCTCACCGCTTTCGACGGCGAGACCCGTCTCGCCGCCTCCGAACTCCGGCCTGAACCCGGCATGAGCCCCTGGCGGAGTCCGATCTTGCCGAGTCGATCGCCGGCTCGTCGGGCAGCGGTCGTCCCTTACTCGTAACGCAGCGCGTCGATGGGGTCCAACTTCGAGGCCTGCATCGCCGGGTAAATTCCGGCGATGATTCCCACGACCACGCTGAAGGTGAATCCCACCACGAAGGCGGACCCCGACAACAGCGGCGACAGCCCCGGCGGCAGCGTGGCCTTGAGCGTCATGATGACACCCACCGCCACGCCCACGCCGAGAATGCCGCCGAACAAACTCAACGCCACCGCCTCCGCCACGAACTGACTGAAGATGTTGCGCCCCGTCGCGCCGAGCGCCTTGCGAATGCCGATCTCGCGCACGCGTTCGTTGATCGAGGCCAGCATCAGGTTCATGATGCCAATGCCGCTCACCAACAGCGAAATCCCCGCTATGCCCGCCGCGAAAAAATAAAAACTCGCCTTGGTCCGCGAGAACGAGGCGAGCCGTTCCTCGTTGGTTTTCACTTCGAAATCCCGGATGCCCCGATGCCGGTGCCCCAGAATGTTGGTGGCCGCATCGACAAGTTCGCCGACCTTGGAAAGATCGACCGCCTTCATGTTCAACCAGCTCAACGTGGAGCCGGGCTTGAGTTTGTATTGCAGGGTCGTCACGGGAACGAAGGCGATTTTGTTTTTCCAATGGAGCACGTTGAAGTCGTCGTAAAACGATTCGTAGTGCTTGAGCACGCCGATCACCCGCATGGGCCGGCGATCCACCTCGATCCACGCACCCACCACGGGTTCGTTCTTTTCGAAGAGCGCATCCGCCACCTCCGTTCCCAGCACGATCACATCGGCGCGATCGGCCAGATCGAGATCCACGAACTTACGGCCGCTTTCCACGTCGTAGCGATTGATGGCAAAGACATCATTCATGACCCCCTGCAACCGGCCGGTGTGGCTTTTTCCGCGACGTTGAAAGGTCACCGTCACATCCAGTTCCGGGGAGATGTGGGCGAGGTCCGGCAGCAGCCGGCGCAAGGCTTGTTCGTCTTCCAGCGTCAAACCCGGCGACAACACGCGAAAGGGTTCCTGCCGCTTTTCCACCCCGCGCGGCATGCCGGAAATTTTTTCCACGCCGCCTTGTTCGTCCAACGATGTGCTCCAACTGGAGAACATGCCTTCGACAAAGCCCGTGGTCACGACCATCGACATGACGCCGAGCATCACGCACAGCATGGTCAGAAACGACCGCAGCTTGTGCGCCCAGATTTCCCCGAGTCCGTTGATGATGCCCGAAAACAGATTCATCTCTTGTGCCTCCACTCGCTCACGCTTGCGGCCACGCATCCAACCCACCGCTCACCGGCGTTCGTAGCCGTGAGCGTGAGCGAGCGGTCCGTACGGGGATTAGCGATGTGCGCACAGGGACTTTTCATCCGCGTCTTCATGCCTCGACGCGGACGATGCGTCCGTCCATCACGTGGATCTGCCGGCGCGAATACGCGGCGATCTTCGGATCGTGCGTGACCAGCACGATGGTGCGCCCCTGCCGGTTCAGCTCGGTAAACAAATCCAGGATCGTCGCGGCGGTGCGGCTGTCGAGGTTGCCCGTGGGTTCGTCGGCCAGCAGGATGCGAGGCTCGTTCACCAGCGCCCGCGCGATCGCCACGCGTTGCCGTTGTCCGCCGGACAGTTGTCCGGGCCGGTGATGCGCACGGTTCTTCATGTCCACGAGTTCAAGCGCGTTCCAGATGCGCGCCGCGGCGTCGGCCGGCGGCTTCGGATGATACGTGAGCGGCAGGCGCGTGTTCGTGAAAACGTCCATGCGCGGGAGCAGGTTGAACGCCTGAAACACAAAGCCGATCTTCTCGGCGCGGATGCGCGCGCGCTGGTCGGCGGAGATCTCGGCGATCGGCCGGTCCTCGAATAAAATCTCCCCCGAGGTCGGCGAATCGAGAAAACCCAGCAGGTGCATGAGCGTCGATTTGCCCGAGCCCGAGGGGCCGAGAATCGAAACGAAATCCCCTTCGCGAATCGTGAAGGTCGCGTCGACCAGCGCGTTCACGAGGGTGTCGCCCATCGGGTAACGTTTGCAGACTCCGGCGAAACGAATGACGTCGGCGGACATCGAACTCAGTCCCTTTTCGCGACGCGTTCCGCGGACTTGCGACGATCGGACGACGGTCGCTGCTGCGAAACCTCTTCGTCGACGGCGAGCCCGTCTTTGATTTCCACGTAGGTGCCGTCGCGGACACCGACGACCACCTTGCGCTTCAACGGCTCGGCGAGCGGCTGGCGAACGAACACAAACGTCTCGTCGGTCTCGAAGTCGATGAACACCGTGCCCATCTCCACGGACACCGCCTGCGTGGCGCGTCCGGTTTCGATCTGCACACGCGCCGTCATGCCGGGCTTCACCCGCGTGCCGGGTTCCTCAACCGAAATTTGCAGGGGAAACTCACGGGAAGAATTCCCGTTGCCGGACGCCCCGCCGGCGGCCGAACCGCCGTTGCCGCGGCCGGCGGCGGGCGAAATGAAGGTAATGCGGCCCGCCGCCTTGAGGTCGCGCACGGACTCGAACGTGATGTCGACCGGCATGTTCACGGCGATCGCGGACACGTCGATCTCGTTGATGTTGGCCTCGACACGAAGGCGGGTGAGATCGGCGATCTCCATCAAGGTATTGCCCTCGCGTCCGCTTTCGGCGCCGGTGACCACCATGCCCGGCCGGGCGGCGACACTCAGCACCGTGCAATCGTAGGGCGCGATGATGGACGTCTTCTTGAGGTTGTCCTCCATGACGCGGAGCTGGGCGCCCTGCATTTCGAGATCGTTTTTGGCCAGAAGGTAGTCGGTCTCGGCGTTTTCGAGTTCCTTGGTGTTGATGAACTCGCGCTTGCCGAGGGCGGACATGCGTTCGAACTCCAGCCGGGCGCGCGTCACGCGCAGTTTGGCCGAAGCGATGCCGAGCCGGGCACTGTCGATTTGCGCGCGCAGGGAGCCGGCGTCGAGTTCGATCAGGAGTTGGCCGGCCTTGATGGACTCGCCGGCGTTGACATGCACGACCTGGATGCGGCCGTTGACCTCGG
>JANJTQ010000134.1 GCA_024711005.1 Opitutaceae bacterium
CAGACTCGTGGCGGGACGCGAGGTCAGGCCCGTGCTGTCGCACGTTATGGCCACAGATTCGTGAACCGAACGAAAATGCTTCGGCCTGACTCCCATCGCCGGACTGGCCACTCCGTGCACAACTGTGTTCCGACCGGAACATAGTTGTGCACGGGGATTATTTGATCCTGTCGAGTTTGGTCTGGTGATCGGTGCGCATGCCGGCGTCGGTCCGTCGCCAACCGCGTTTTCTACGAGCACACCGGAACGCCCGTCGCCGACTCGCCTTACGACATCCTGTTCAATCAGCGCGCGAAGTTGTTGCGGCGACCCCATGCGAGGCCCCGGCCCTGCGCCACGCCGGCCAACTCGTGCACAACTGTGTTCCGACCGGAACATAGTTGTGCACGGGGGATTTACTTGATGAGTGAGGCGCGCAAGCCCTGCCAGTCGACCACGGGGGATGGGTTGAAGGTGGCGCCGGCCATGTAACGAAGGAGGCTTGCGCGCATCTGACGCGCCGCCGGGCGGGTTGCGAGGTCGGTTCTCAGATTCGCCGAGCAGGCCAGCAGGCGTCCGTTGCCCACGCGGGTCTCGAAGATCAGACCCAGCTTGCGCGCGGTCACCCAATCGTCGATCACTTGAACGATCGGTTTCACCTCGGGATGCGCGGTCAGAATGAACGGCGCGGCATTATGGACCAGATCCCACCATTGCCAGTTGCTGTGCGACTCGGTCGGGAAATCCGCAAGCGCCGGGTGCGCCGGATCGCAGAGAATGCCCAGCGTGTGCGGCGCCTGTCCTCCGGTCCAAACCGTGTTCCAGAAGATCGACGAAAAACCCATCTTCACCGGGCCTTCAGCCGGATCGCCGGCCACGGTATCCGCCGGCGGCAGCCACAACAGATCTCCGCCTGACGCGAGGTGCGCCTCGGCCTCGGTGTCGAGGGTTTCGACGATTTTCAAACGATCGCCCGCGGGCAACTGATCGATGATCGTCGGGTTACCTGGATACACCCAAATCTCCCATGAGTTGGCGACGGAGACTTGGGGCAGGCCGACTTCCAGAACCAGCTTGCGCGCGGGACCGGACGGGAGGCGGAGGTTGATCGATCCGAGTGCATGCAGCTCTCCGGGTGCGAACGGCGCATCCTCGATCAACCGTCCCTGCGCGATCGCTGCTCCCGCGGCATCGCGCAGAATCCACTCGACGGGACCGGTGACTACATCGGCGCCGAATTGCGCGAGTTCGACGGCGGCGTCGAGGGTTTCGCCTTCGGTGAAGATCATTTTTTTCAGGCGGACGAGCGGCACGACCGGACCGGAGAATCCGCGAAATTCCTCCGGAGTGGTATAGCCTTTCGATTCCCAGAAGGCATTGAGCACACCGACCAACGCAGTGCCTTGGCCGGGAAAATCATTGAGGCCGAGTAATTGAAAACCGCCGAAGCCCGGCGTGCGCAGCGCGGCCTCGATGTCGGCTTTGTAGCAGAGCACTTGAAGCCGGCCCGAGGCCGCGAGGAAGTCGCGTGCATACGGGAGCAGCCCGGCTCGCGTGGCTTGCTCACGGAAAATCTCGAAGTTCGCCGCCCGAAACCAACCGGTGTAGCGGGCGATTTCATCGAAGTCGGGGTACGCGCACCACTGACCGATTTCATGGCTGACGGTTGGTGCGTCGGGGTGGGTCCGCACCCAATCGCTCCAGTCGTAATCGGAGCGTGGCGGCTGTGCATTGATGATGCTTTTGAGCTCCTGCCCCCAACCTTGAATCCGGGGATCAAACGGGCAGTGAAAGTCGCTGCCCTTGACCACCGGCCAGCCGGCGCCGGTGGTGTAGAGTCGACGGTTGTCCTTTGCCTTCCATCGCGCAACGAAAGCCGTGAGCCATTCGATGTGATGCGGTCCGGCGGGTTCGTTGCCATAGGCCATGAGCAGGAACGACGGGTGGTTTCCGTAACGCCTGACGATCGCGTCCGCCTCGGCATCGAGCCACGCATCGAGCGTGCGACCGCTACCGATCTCGGCGCCTTGATTGGCCCAGGACGAGCACTCGATCTGGCAATAGATTCCCAACTCGTCAGCCACGTCGAAAGCGGCTTCGGGCGGGCACCACGAATGAAACCGGACGTGGTTTAGTCCGTGGGCCTTGATCGTTGAAAAGATGCGCAACCACTCGGGCTTTTCGGTGGGAGGGTAACCGGTGAGCGGGAACGCCGCGCAATCGAGCGTGCCGCGAAGGAAGATTTTTCGACCATTGACCGTGATGCGGGTGCCTTCGACGCCGACCTCGCGCAGGCCAAAGCGAACGCGACGCGTGTCGTCTCCGGCGGCCGTGTGCAGGGTTACCTCGACCTCGTAAAGATTCGGCGAGAATTCATCCCAGAGGACGGCGTCGGCTCCGAGATCGAACACGATGGTCGCCTGGCCCGCGACCGCGTCGGCGGTGGCGCGCTGGTTGGTGAAAATGGGTGCGGGACCGGCACGGCGGACAACGGCAGACACCTTGGTTGCCGAGCCCTCGTTGCTTGCTGCCGTGCCGATGTCGATGTGGACGGTGGCCGTGAGTTTCGCCACTGACGGGACGATGCGCACGTCATCGATCCACGCGGTCGAAGGCGTGGTTGAGAGCTCGATACGACCGACGATGCCGTTCCAGTTTCCCTGCGTGTGGTCGCTGACGCTGTGGCTGTTGACGCCGACATCCACGATCATGCGATTGTCGACGCGTAGCGTGAGCGTATGCGGACCGGGCTGGAGATCGGTGCCGAGCACGAACACGTGGGGAACGCCGAGACGGTCGCACGTGCCGATCTGCACGCCGTCCAACCAGACGGACGTCGCCCAATGCGGCCGCTCCAGGAACAATACGACCCGTCGGCCGGCCCAGGCGGAAGGTATTTCGATCGTGCGCTGAAACCAGGCGGCTCCCTGATAGATCCGCGGAGGTTGGAGCCAGAAGGGCATCCTGAAGTTTTCGGCGGTTTGATACTGCTTATAGCGCGGGTGTTTTGTCCAGATGGCGAGCATCTCGCAGGTCCACTGCGTAGCGAGTGAAGGAGGATCGCCAAAACCTTGCTCGGCGACGGTGCCGGGGAGTTTGACGGTGTCGGAAAGCCGGGTGACGGCAAAGCCCCCGGTTTCACCCGCGTCGTTCGGGTCGAGGCGAAAGCGCCAGTCGCCGGCGAGATCCAGGGGTTCGGAATGAGAGGATGAGGGAGTGGAATTCATGAAAGGGTGAGGAGGGTTGTTTGAAGGAAATCGGCGGCGATGGGATGGGCGGGATCTTGTTGAAGAATGGAACGCAGACGCTTTTGAGCGATGGCCTTTCGTCCCAAGCCGTAGTCTGCCTGGGCGAGCATCACCGATGCCGCATGGGTCTGGCGGAGTTGAAGATCGTCGTCGAACAGCAGCATCGTCGGAAGCGAGGTGGCGAAGTAGTCGATCTTCGCAGGGGTCTTTTCGAGCGCGCGCGCATACGCGTGCAATTGCCGGTAGAGTTTCTGCGCGGCGGTTTTTTTGCCGAGTCGCTCAAGCGAGAGGGCGGAATAACAGGTCATCTCCGAAAACGCGCGGACGCTCATCTGTTGGAAATCGCCGCGGAAGTTCGCGGCGAGCGTCCAGTGGCGGCGGGCCCCGGTCCGATCACCGAGTTTTTCCAACACGACGCCGAGCCAGTAGTGGATGTCGCTTTGATTCGCGAGGAGGTGCTTCGCTTCGCTGAGATTATGCGGCGAGGTAAGGGCCTGCTCGAAGTGTTCGCGCGCCTTCGACGCGTCGTGTGTTTGGAGCGCGGCTCGACCGAGGGCGAGGTGAGTGCGCACATGCTGGCCGAGGGCCTGGCCTTCGCCGCCTTCCCACGGCTGAAACTTGCGCGATGAGATGATTGCAAGCGCGTCCGCGTGACGACCGGTTTGATTGTAGAGTGCGCAGAGTTCGACGGAGAGATCGTCGCGTTGCGCCACCAAGTCTCGGTGCTTTTCGAGCTCGCGCAGACGTCGGGCCGGAGCGACGCCGAGGCGCTTCCAGAGCTGGTCGCGTTCATACAGGACGCGGGCGTCGCGGGGGTTGGCATGGAAGGCTTTTTCGTAGGCGGCGCGGGCCTTGGCGGGCTGATGGACGATGTTAAAGAGACCGATGCCAAGATTGCGCCAGACGATGGAAAACGAGGGGTCGAGCGCTGCGGCTTTTTGCCACAGGGAGATTGCTTCGTGATGACGGCGTCGGTCGTAGAAGAGATTGCCGAGGTAATAGGGCGCGCGGGCGTCGGACGGGTTCAGACGGATGGCATTTTCGAGGATGGCGATTTCTTCCAGACGCGAAGGGAAGCAATAGTCGGGAGAGGCTTTGGCGGCGATGCGGCAGGAGGCCTTCGCGGCTTTATCGTCGCCGGTCAAACCGTGCAGCCAGCCGAGATAGTAGCCCACAAGCGGCCCGGTGCCGGAGCCGGGTTCGGGCGTGGTGGATTCGAGCAAGCCGATGGCTTCGCTGTAGAGTCCGGCGCGGGCGAAATCGAGTACGAGGTCCAGCCGGGTTTGCGTGGGGCAGGCGAGCGGTTCGCCGGCGAGATAGCGGGACCACCAATCGAGCGGATCGAGCGTGCGGGTGGCGTCGAGTTGACGTGCGGCCTCATCGTTGCGGCCGAGATGACGCAGGACCACGACACGAAGATTGCGGGCGCCGAGGTTGTCGGTGTTCAGGCGCAGTGAGCGGTCGAGATGATCGAGTGCGGCGGGCCAGTGTCCGCGTTTGCAATCCAGCTCGGCGAGGGCGTGGTAACCCGCCGACTGCCACGCCTGATTCCATGTCGCTTTATAGAAGGCGGCATAGGCCTCTTCGTCGCGGCCGAGATGACGCAGCGTCTGGCCGAGGTTGTAGAGTGGTTCGCCGTCGTAGGGATTGGCGTTGCGCAGGAGTTGTCGTTCGAGCGAGCGGCGGAAGCAGGCTTCGGCGAGGGAGAATTCGCCGCGTCGCAGATGCCAGCGCCCGAGCGCGTTGTTGCAGCGCGCATCGCCCGGATCGCGGCGCAACGCCTCGCGCCAATAGGGAATGGGATCGCGCGTGGCGTGGCGGTATTGTTCGAGGTGCAGCCCGGTGAGGTAGAGCTCGTCCACGCTCGCGATCTCCCCGGGAAGCGCCGGCTCGGTGGCGGGCGGAGGAGTCTCCGTCTTCGGGCGCGGCTTGGGTTGATAGGCGATGATCTCGCGACCATCCGCGGCGAGCACACGCAGGCGAACGTCGGTGGGGGAGCTGTTCTTTGGAAGTGCGATGTCTTCGGTCCACGAAGCACCGGGCGCGAGGTCTCGGGAGAACGTGGCGAGGGGTTTTCCCTTGGCGAGCAACTCGATTCGCGCGCCGGTGAAGGGCGCGGAGACGGAGACGCCGGCGCGCGCGTTTCCGTTTTCCACTGAAAGGCTCACGGCGGCGTTGAGGTTGGCGTGATGCGCGGTGCCGATCCGCTGGATCGGATACCAGAACTGGCTCCAAGTCTTGGTTTCGCCGGGCATCAGGAAGGAGAAGTCCGGCTGGTTGTCGGTGTAGACGCCGGCCATGAGTTCGATGTAGGGAGCGTATTCGCCGCGTTCATCGGGATCGGTCAGGCTGCGATCCCAAGCATAACCGAATTCGTGGTTGCCCCAGGTCCATTGTTTTTTGCCGGGGGAAATGTGGTGGTTGGCGATGTGGACGAGCCCTGCCTCGGCGCGATGGTCGTAGCCGCCGAAGAAGTCCTCTTGCGAACCGACGCACATGTAGGACGTGGGGACCGGGATGTTGGCGTAGAACGACAGATCGTTGGGCGCGGGACGACCGTTGCGCGCGCCACCTTCACGGGCTTTCGCGGCGTAATCCACGCCGTAGTAGCGATCCCGACAGAGCGGGTACTCGCTCATGGAACGGCGGGCATGGTCGGCGACGCAGGACACGTCGGGCGGGAAAAAACTCTGATAGTCGTCATGCACCCGCGTGGCAATGTTGGCCCACCAGAGAAACGTCTGCACATCCTGGGTGCGGTTGTGGGCGCGGACCTTGAGCTCGATGTAGGCTTTGTCGGGATACAGGCAGACGCCGTGCATGCCCTTCATGCGCACCATGGGATCGTGGTCGCCGCACCAGACGGTGACGGAGCCGTCCGCGTGTCGTTCGATTTCGACCTCCACGGGCATGAACGTCGCCGGGCGGTGATGCTGCGGCCAGTTGAATTCAGCCCCGCCGGAGATCCACGGACCCGCGAGGCCGACGAGCGCGGGTTTGATGACATCCTGACGGTAGAAGAAGTCGTACCCGTTGGTCTTGTCCTTGCCGATGTGGATACGCCCGCCGATCTCCGGCAGCACCATCACTTGGATGAACTCGTTTTCCAGCCACACGGCGTCCCAGGCGCGCTCGGTTCTCCGCTCGGCGATCCGATCATAAAAGGGGAGGGGATAGACCCGCCCGCTGCTGCCTTGATAAACCCGCTTTTCGAGGAACATCGGATTTTTGTCGGGGGGCAACGGCTCATAGGTCGGCAGGATGACCGGTTCACGACGAACTTGAACGGACGGAGAGGCTGAGGGCATGCCGAGATCATATCCTGTTTTGACTCAATTTATCCATGGACGCGGGAGGGAAGAGCATGGAGGATCTTATGACATGAAAAAGATCGCTCCGCGTCCGGAAGGGTTTCCCGGACAGCATATGCACGTGGTGCCGCGACCCGTTCGGGAGGCGAGCGCGGATCATCCCTTGCTCAAAGGATTGCTGGTGACCGACGCGGGCTTCTTCCCGCGGACCACAGGGCACCGTGTAGAGCGTCCGAAGGGGATCGATACGCACCTTTTTATCGTATGCCAGCGCGGACAGGGCTGGGTGACGACGCTCGATGGAGCCCGCACGATGGCGGCGGGAGAACTCGCCTGGCTTCCGGCCGGACAGGCCCACGCCTATGGAGCGCAGTCTGGTAATCCATGGACGATCACATGGGCGCATTGCACGGGCGCGGAGGTGCCGGCATGGCGTTCCTTGCTCGGATGGGCGGCCGGTGAACACGGGGGCTTCGGGCGGGTGGCGGTGGAGCAGATACCGTTGCTCAAGCTGGACGAGGTGTATCGCGAGTTGCAGGAAGGATATGATCTCCCCCGGTTGGTTGCGGCGGCGACGTCGTTGCGCGCGACCTGGCTGGCGACGGCCCGGTTGGGGGCGCTGGCGGGGGCGACGCGCTCTGCGGCCGAACGTGTCGCGGCGGTCGAGGCGCGGTTGCGGCGGGATTACGCGCGCGCCTATCGGTTGGACGAACTGGCGGCGGCGGCGGGGTTGTCGGTGCCGCATTTCTCGGACTTGTTTCGCAAGCAAGCGGGGTATCCGCCGATCGAGTTTTTGTTGCGAACCCGCATCCGACGGGCGTGCGCGTTGCTGGATGGTTCCGATGCGCCGATCAAGCACGTGGCGGCGGAGGTGGGTTTTGAGGATCCGTTTTATTTCACGCGCTGTTTCAGCCGGGTAATGGGCTGCCCGCCGCAAGCGTATCGGGGGATTCAGAAGGGGTGAGGGCGGGAAGTCGGGCTGAAGTCAAGGTGGCGAGTTCCGGCGGAACTATGGAGTGCGGTGAGTTCTCACCGCTTTGGACGGACCGACCTGTCGGCCCGCCTCCGTTCGACGGGGTTGTCACGAGTGCGACGCGGCGATTGGTCGTTGACCGGGCCGTTCTTGGGGCTGCGAACCAGGGCGGCGAACCAGGGTTCGCCGTCAAAAGCGGCGAGAGTTCGGCGAGCTCGCCGCACTCCATGGACACGGGTGACTCAGGTTGCATTGACCAAGATTGGTTGACGCGTGCCGGTGGGCTGCCAAGAGCCGGGGAGGAGGAGCATTTTCACGTGTTCGGGAGCACCGCGTTCGTTGCATTGGAGTTGCGCGGCGACCATGTCGATGGCGTTCGCGGCGACAAGATCTTCACGGACATCGATTCCTCCGTAACCGTGAGGATTGGGTCGCCAGTCGAGCAGGATCACACGCATTGCATCGGGCGGAACCACGCCCGTGGATCGTAACCGTTTGAGCAGGCTCAATGTGGTCACGAGCGTGGCCGGCCCCAGGGTTTCGAACCACCGGATCGTGGCATCCGGGATGGGATCCTCTTTGATGATCGCCAGATTTTTTCGGACCGATGCCGGAGTCGGATGATGCTCGATAAACGCGGCCGACCAGGCGCGCCGGGCACGTTCGTTGATATCGTAATCGAGGGCGGCGGCGATACGGCCGGGGTGATGTTCTTGGGCTTTTTCAAGGGCGAGCCGCATGCCGGCGAAATGATGATGGCCGGCGTGATGAAGATCGGGCGTGCAGGAGGCGTTGCCGATCACGGCCGCGGAAAACCGACTCCAATCCCAATCGATCTCGAAGTGGGTGCGATCGTGCAGCGGGGAAAGCACGACGCCGACGATACCGCGGGACCTCAGAATGTCGGCGAGTCGGGCGGGCGTGAGTCCGGGTTCCGACAGCCAGAACTCCGTAAGCCCGAAGCCCAGTTGAAGCGCGCGATCGCGAGCTCCTTCAAATGCCAGTGAATAGGTGCGGACGCCCGGTTTGGAGTGGATCCAGAGGAAGGCGATCTGCTCGCCATGGGTCACCGGCCGTGCCTGACGGATATGCGCCATGAGTGAGGCGATGCGCGGATCGGGCCGGTAACCGAGTCGCCGGGCGATTTCGTTTACGCGGGCTGCGGTTGCCGCGGAGATCTTCGGACTGTTGCGCAGTGCATACGAGGCGGTTGCGACGGTCACGCCGGCGGCCGCGGCGACTTGGGCAAGAGTGACGTGGCGGGGTTCGGATGGCATGGTTAACGGTTTCAACAAGGCCATGATTGAGGTCGTTCCGCAAGCGCCCGTAGCTGGGGAACACCAAGACCCATCCCCATGCTCACTCATCCTGCGCAAGCTTCCCGCGAACTGAACACCGTCCACCTTGCCTCCGATCTTGTGATCGTCGGCGCAGGATTGGCGGGAGTTTGCGCCGCCATCACCGCGGCGCGTCGCGGGCTCAAAGTGGTGCTGATCCACGACCGGCCTGTTCTCGGCGGCAATTCCTCCGGCGAGATTCGCCTCTGGGTACTGGGGGCGACGACCCACATGGGTACCAACAACCGCTGGGCGCGCGAAGGCGGCGTCGTCAACGAGTTGCTGGTCGAAAACCTGTGGCGGAATCGCGAAGGCAACCCGGTGATGTGGGACGCTCTTCTCCTCGAGAAGGTCGCGGACGAACCGTTGATCACGTTGTTGCTGAACACCGCCTGTTTCGCCTGTGAAAAAGATCCGGCGCAGCCGGACCGCATCGCATCGGTGGAGGCGTTCTGCCCGCAGAACAGCACGCGTTATGTGGCGACCGCGCCGCTCTTTTGCGATTCCTCGGGCGACGGTATTCTCGGGTTTCTGGCCGGCGCGGCGTTCCGGATGGGAGCGGAATCCAAGGATGAGTTCGACGAGTTGTTCGCCCGCGGTGACGAGTTCGGTCACCTGCTCGGACATTCGATCTATTTCTATTCGAAAGACACGGGACAACCCGTGCCATTCGTGGCGCCTAGTTTTGCGTTGCAGGACATCGAGGAAAAGATCCCGCGCTACCGGCAATTCAACGCGCGCGAGGATGGCTGCAACCTGTGGTGGATCGAGTGGGGCGGCCGGCTGGACACCGTGCACGAGACCGAACGCATCAAGTGGGAGCTGTGGCGGGTGGCGTATGGAGTTTGGAACTACATTAAAAACTCCGGCAAGTTTCCCGAGGCGGCCAACCTCACGCTGGAATGGGTCGGTTCGATTCCGGGCAAGCGGGAGAGCCGTCGCTTCGAGGGCGACTACATGCTCTCGCAGAAGGATATAGTGCAACGCCGGCTGCACGACGACGCGGTCGCCTTTGGCGGCTGGTCGATCGACCTGCATCCGGCCGATGGCGTGTATGCGGAGATTGCCGGTTCGCATCACCTGCATCCGAAGGGCGTCTACCAGATTCCCTATCGGTGCTACTACAGTCGGAACATCGAAAACCTGTTTCTGGCCGGCCGGATCATCAGTTGCACCCACGTGGCCTTCGGCTCGACCCGGGTGATGGCGACCGCCGCCCTCGGCGGACAGGCGATCGCGATCGCGGCGGCTTTGTGCAAGGAAGGTAATCTGCTTCCCCGGGCCATTGGTTCGGGTGAGCCGTTGCAACGGCTGCGGCGTGAGTTGCTGCGCCTTGGCCAGCATATCCCGGGCGTGCCGTTGGACGATCCGGAGGATCTGGCCCGAGAGGCGAAGATCACCGCCAGCAGTGAGCTGCGTCTGGCCGAGTTCCCGGCGGATGCCGAGGCGGTTCCGCTCGACACGTCGCGTGTGCAGTTGCTGCCGCTTCCGGCCGGGCAGGTGCCGTTGTTTACGGTTACCCTGGATGTCCTTGAGCCTGCGGAAGTCGTGGCTGAGTTGTTAACGACGAGCGATCCGCGCCACCATACTCCGGATGTCTTGCTGGGGAGGCTGACGCTGTCATTGAAGCCCGGATACAAGCAGGAAATTCCGCTGGTGTTCGACGCCCGGCTGAAAACGCCGGGCTATGGATTTGTCGTTTTGAGGCCGGCGGCCGGAGTGAGTTGGCAAACGTCGGGCCGGAGGGTGTCCGGCGTGTTGTCGTTGCGGACCGGGCGTCCCGAGGAGACCACTGCGGTGGGCGGAGAAGCCTTCGAGGTGTTCCGTCCTGAACGTCGCCCCGAAGGGCGCAATTTCGCGATCCGGTGCGAACCGCCTTTGACGGCGTTTGCGGCGGACAACGTGACGAATGGTTTTCACCGACCGACTGACCGGCCGAATGCGTGGGTGGCAGACTGGTCGGACGAGGCTCCGCGGCTCACCTTGGAATGGGGGCAGCCGACGGTGATCGCGGAAATCGTGGTGGGTTTCGACAACGACTATGATCACGCACTGGAGTCGGTGTTGCGCGGGCATCCGGAGCGCGCGTTGTTCTTTGGCGTGCGGCATTGCCGGATACTCGCGGACGACGGCACGTTGGTGCACGAGGTGAAGGACTTTCATCACTCGCATTTGCGCGTGCGTCTTGAGGCGCCGATTTCGACGCGCCGATTGCACATCGACGTGGTGTCCACGCACGGCGGACCGGCGGCGATCATGGAGGTCCGGGTTTATAAGAAGCCTGTGCAAGCGTGAGTCTCCAGGTGCCGCCGCCCGCGGTCGCGGGCCTGTCGGAAAAAAATATTCACAAGAGGATGGACCCTATCGCCGGCTGGCTGTCGAAAGGTCTCCATCCCCATGAAAACCCATCTCCTGTTAGCAGCCGCGCTGGTCGCGGCGTCCCTGTCGTTGGCGGCCGGTCCGGCGCTGACAATTTACAACCAAGACTTCGCGGTCGTGCGCGAAACGATTCCGTTGGAACTCCAGGCGGGGTCGAACCACTTCAATTTTTCCGGAGTCACGACTCAGGTGGAGCCCGATTCGGTCGTCTTGCGGGATGCCGCGGGCAAGGTGACGCTGCGCATCCTTGAACAAAGCTATCGGGCCGACGCCGCTTCGCAGGGGCTGTTGCTCGCGATGAACGAGGGTAAGCAACTGGAGTTTCTCGTGACCGATCAGGACAAAAAAGAGCATACGGTGAAAGGGCGTGTCATTCGCAGCGGACACCGGGCCGACGGAGCGGCCTCCACGCCGATCGTCGAAGTGGACGGCAAGCTTCGTTTCTCGCTGCCAGGGCAGCCGATTTTTCCGTCGCTCGGGGATGACGCGATCCTTCAGCCCACGCTGTCGTGGCAATTGCTGGTGGAGAAAACGGGAAAGCTGGATGCCGAGTTGGGCTATATCACCGGCGGGATGAGCTGGCAGGCGGCGTATAATTTTATCGCGCCGGAAAAAGGCGATCAGGTCGACATCGTCGGCTGGGTCACCGTTTCGAATCGGACAGGCAAAACGTTCACCGATGCATCGATCAAACTCATGGCGGGCGATGTGAATCGCATTCAGCCCGTTCCGCCGCCTTCCGGCGATCCCTTTGCGGCGCCGGTGATGAGGACGATGGCGGCGGCCGAGGTCACCGAGAAGGCCTTCGATGAGTTCCATCTCTATTCGCTGCCGCGCAACGTGACCCTCTACGATCAGGAGACGAAGCAGGTGGAGTTTCTTCGCGCGTCCGGAGTGACGGCGCCCCAGCTCTATATTTTCGATCAACAGAAATATGGCGAAAAAGTCGCCACGGTGCGTGAGTTCAAGAACACCAAGGAGAACGGTGGGCTGGGTCTGCCACTGCCAAAGGGCCGCACGCGTTTCTACCGGCAGGATTCCGCCGATGGTCGTCTGGAATTCGTCGGCGAAAATACGATCGATCACACCGCGAAGAACGAGAAGGTCCGCATCTACACCGGCGACGTGTTCGACATCGCGGTCGAGCGGAAGGCGACGGATTCACAGATGAGCAATCGCAATGATTTTCGCGAGGAGGCGTTCGAGGTGACGTTGCGTAATCGCAAAGCCGACTCCGTCGAAGTGCGGGTGGTGGAGCATCTTCATCGCTGGCCCAACTGGAAGCTCGTCCAACAGTCCGATCCCTCCGAAAAAACGGATGCGCATACGATTGAGTTCCGCGTGCAGCTCCAGCCCGACGAGGAAAAGAAGATCACCTACCATGTGCGCTACGATTGGAAGTGAGGAAAAACACCGCGTCCGCGGGTGATGCCATCCGTGATCATCGCTTGCCGGGGCGCTGATCACGGACAGACTTTCGTGAAGAACCCACCATGAGAATTCACTGGTTTCAGCATGCTCCGTTTGAGGGACTCGGAGCGATCAAGAGTTGGGCGCTCGAACGCGGGCACACACTTACGTGCACGCGTTTTCACGCGGGTGAGACCGCGCCTGCGACGGTTGATGAGATCGACTGGTTGATCGTGATGGGCGGGCCGATGAACGTTTATCAGTACCGGGATTACCCTTGGCTTCGGGCGGAGAAGCGGGTGATTCGCGATGCGGTGACGGCGAACAAACGGGTGCTGGGCGTGTGCCTCGGGGCGCAGCTCATCGCCGATGCGTTGGGCGGAAAAGTCTACCAGAACGACGAAAAGGAAATCGGCTGGTTTCCGGTGACCGCGGTGCCGGAAGGGATGGAGTCGCCGTTCGCGCTTCCTGATCAAGTCGTTGTGTTTCACTGGCACGGCGACACGTTTACGTTGCCGCCGGGCGGGGTGTGGCTGGGGCGCAGCGAGGCCTGTGAACATCAGGCGTTCGCGGTCGGTGAACATGTGCTCGGACTTCAATTTCACCTGGAAATGACACCCACGGACGTGGCCGCGATCACGACCGCGTGCGCGGACGAACTAAAGCCCGCGCCCCATGTACAGGAGGCCAGCGAGATTCTTGCACGTTCGATTACCGAGCAGGCCGGGACCACGGTGTTGCTCGAATGGCTGCTCGGCGTGCTGGAAGGCGATTAATTGGAGGCCGTGGGTGTAACGATGCGGTCGAACGTAGCAGCCGAGCACAGGGACTGAGGCGCTGCGCGGCCCAGTTGTAGCCGCAAGAAACTGGGTTGGCGTGGGCCGGGAAGGGCCATGTTTCTTGGGAGGTAGCGAGGCTGGTTGATGGCGACTAGAAAAACCCAGCCTTGTTACCTTGGCTGCTACCTGTATTCGGAGGGCCCGGCCGGGTGGATGCGGAACCTGTGGACCGTATAGCGGACATTGGTTCGAAGCCTCTCCGGCAATTCGGAGATAACCCCACCGCCATGTCGCGCCCTCGTTCACATCGTTCAAAGTCGAGGGAGCTGTCCCCCGCGCGGTTTGTCGTTCCGATGAAGGCGCTGGCATCCGCGGAGGCTCCCGTGGGCCGCTGGCGTTGCGAAATCAAGTTCGACGGCTATCGGGCGTTGGCCGTGTTGAATTCCGGCGAGGTCGAACTCTGGTCGCGCAATCATAATTTGCTCAACACCGACTATCCGGAAGTGGTCGCGGCACTGGCGCGGGTGAAGTGTCGCAGCGCTGTGGTCGATGGAGAAATCGTCGCCCTAGATTCCGCGGGACGCTCTCACTTTCAATTGTTGCAAGGGCGAGAGTTGGGGGAACGGCCGGTCATCGCGTTTTATGTTTTCGATATCCTGCATCTCGACGGGAAATCGCTCACGGCCCTGCCGCTTGAAGAGCGGCAGGAGGTCCTGCGTCGCGTCCTGAAAAAAACCAAGTTTCCCCTGCGGCTGTCGCCTTGGTTCGACGATGTGGAGCCGGCGGATTTTTTGGACTCCGCGCGGGAGCAAGGTCTGGAAGGCATCATCACCAAGCGCCTGGGCTCTTCTTATGAGAGCGGTCGCCGCAGCGGCGCCTGGCTTAAGTGCAAGGTGGTGGGCGAGCAGGAGTTCGTGATCGGTGGCTTCACCCCGCCGCAGCGGAGCCGACCTTTTTTCGGGGCGATTCTCATCGGTTATTATCAGCGGGGGAAGTTCCTCTACGCCGGCAAGGTCGGCACGGGCTTTAACCATGACCTGCTCAAGTTGCTCCACGGCGAATTTCTAAAACGGAAGCGCGCGGAGTGTCCGTTCTTGAATTTGCCGATGGAGCGGAGACCTCGGTTCGGTACGGGGATGACGCGCACCGAGATGAAGAAAGTGACGTGGGTAAAACCCGAGTTGGTGGCGCAGATCAAATTCACCGAGTGGACGAACGACGGATTGTTGCGCCAGCCGGTATTCCTTGGATTGAGAACGGACAAGGCGGCGAAAGATGTTCGGCGTGAAGTGGGCGCGGTGTCCGCGTCGGTGAAACGAGCCGCATAAATCGAACGCGAGGGGGCAGGCGGTTCAAGTGTTCCACTGGGCATCGTTGTCCTTTGCGATCCGTGCCATCGACCGTCGCGTGAGCACGGAGCTGTCGTCCCGACGGGCCGAAATGGGTTTGGCGGCTTGTCCGGATTTCGCGATCAGCCACACGTCTTTTCCGTCGTTGCTGCGGATTCTGAACAGGTGCCACTCGCCTTTCAGCTTTTTGCCGGCGAGCCGCAGTTTTAGGTTTCCCGAGGCGTAATCTCCGCCGAGCACCTCGTAGGTGCCGATGTCCCAGACCATGACGGTGCCGCCGCCATACTGGCCCTTGGGGATCGTTCCTTCGAACTTTAGGTAGTCCAGCGGATGATCTTCGACTGCGAAGGCGGAGCGTTTAACGCCGAGTTCGGTCGGGATGCCCTTCGGAATCGCCCACGATTTCAAGGTCCCATCCATCTCCAGGCGGAAGTCGTAGTGCAGGTGCGAGGCCGCGTGTTTTTGGATGACGAAACGGTTTTCCTTTCCACCAGTGCGCCGCTTCCTCGACACGGGACCCGGCTCTTTCGTTTTGGAGAAGTCCCGCTTCGCCCCGTAGTCCTTTAGGGTCTCTGTCGTGGACGCCGTGAAAATGGCTTTTGGACCGAACGCCCGCGGGAGTTTTTGCTTCAGCGTGAGCACGGGCGCGAAGAGGTCGCCGGTTTTTTTCAGGCGCTTGAGCGCGGCCTCGGGCGTGAAGAAAAGGGTCGTTGGCCGCCTGAGCCGTTTCAGTTCGTCCCACGCCACGGGCATGGAGATGAACGGTTCGTCGCGTTTTCCGCGCAGGGAATAAACCGCCACGGTCGTCTTGGACCGGTTGTTCTGACTCCAGTCGATCAGCACCCGGCCGCGGCGGTGGTGCTTGGACATCTTGCTTACGATCAGCTCGGGATGCTGTTGCTGCAAAAGCTCGGCCACGGCCTTGGCGAAAGAGGCGGTCGCCTCGTAAGTCGTCTTGGTGTTCAAGGGAACGTAAAGTTGAAGCCCTTTCGATCCGGAGACCTTGGGGAACGCCTTTAGCGAGAGGCCGTCGGTGATCTCTTTCACGAGAAAGGCCGCGCGTGCGCACGTGCGAATGTCCGAGCCTTCGCCAGGATCCAGGTCGAACACGACGTGCGTGGGCTGATCGATTTTGGGCGCCCGGTGGAGGAACGGGTGAAGCTCCACGGCGGCGAGATTTGCGCACCACGCGAGCGTCGAGATGTCGTTTACCAGAATGTAGTTGGTTTGTCCGGGGTGATGCCGCCGGTCGACCGCGTAGGTCTTGATCCATGACGGTGCGAACTTCGGGGCATTTTTTTCGTAGAATTTTTCTCCCTCCACCCCGTCGGGATAACGAATGAGCGTCACGGGCCTTTGCTTGAGGTGGGGAAGGATGAACGCGGAGACGTCCACGTAGTACTGAATCATCCGGCCCTTGGTGAAACCTGTCTTTGGGAAGAACACCTTGTCGAGATTGGTGAACCCGACCTTGGGTGTTTTGGAATGCGTCGCACACATGCTAGGCGGCCTTGGCGCGTGGCCGCGTCTTCGTCTTGCGGGCTGGTTTGGATTTGGCGCCACCTGCTTCCTTCAAGCTTTGCTGGAGGACGGCGGCGAGATCGATGACGTTGGTTGCCTGTTTGCGGGCGTGACCTCCGGACGGCAGTTTCTTGCCGCCGCTCTTCACTTTCTGGTCGATCAATTTCATCAGCGCCGAGCGGTAGTCGTCGGAGTAACGATTGGGATCCCACTTCGCGGTGAGTTGGTCCACGAGGGTCTTGGCCATGGTGAGTTCACGCTTGCCGGGCGTCTTGTCCTCGACGCCTTTGATCGCCGGCGGATCCACGATTTCATCGGCGAAGCGCATCAACTCAAGTACCAGCAGATCGCCGTTGGCCTTGACCGCGGCGAGATGCTGCCGTGTGCGAATAATCACTTTGGATATTCCCGCCTTGTTGGTCTGTGCGAGCACGTCACGCAAAAGGTGATACGCGGTGCCGCCGCCCTTCTGGGGTTCGAGATAATACGGACGGTGGAAAAAGATCGGATTGATCTCCGTGAGATCCACGAAATCCACGATGTCGATCGTGTCGGTCGCCTCCAGATCCACGCGTTTGAAATCCTCATCCTTCAGGACGACGAATTTCCCTTTCTCGTATTCGTATCCCTTGACGATTTCGTCCCACGGCACCTCCTTGCCGTCCACCGCGGCCACGCGCTTGTAATTGACCGGGCTCAAATCGGAGCGACGAAGCAGTTTGAACTTGAGCTCTTCGCTGCGGCTGGCGGTCTGCAGCGCGACGGGGATGCTGACCAGACCAAAGGTGATCGAGCCTTTCCAGATGGAGCGCATGAGCGGGTGATTCGAAGCCGGCCCTGCACGTGCTCAGAGTTTATCGAGCAGCAACAGAGCGATGATGATGACCAGCACGATGCCCAGTCCGCCGGTCGGACCGTAACCCCAGCCGCGGCTATGCGGCCAGGTCGGCAATGCGCCCACGATGAGGAGAAGCAGAACGATGAGGAGGACGGTTCCCAGCATGGTGATTTGATTTGGAGGTCGGAGGTAAGCCCGAGAACGATCGCAGTCGCGACTTCCCCGGGTTTACGCGAAGCGGCGCGCCGCGGAGGGGACGTGCGTCAGGCAGGTGGGGTGTGTTTGCGCGCTTGTTCGGCTTGTTGGGACGAAGCGGTGGACGAGGCGCCGGGCGTCGGTTCATCCGCCGCGGGTTTTTGTACCACCACGGGTTTGTCGGCGGGGACGGTGCCGCGGGGCGGCTTGCCGCTCGAGCGAGCCAGAACGGCGATCAAGACGCCGAGCAGGACGATCATCAACAGGCCGATAAGAATGTATCCCATGGGATAATCCTACTCGTCCAACAGGTCCTCCGCCATCGGCGGATTCCACCTTGGTTTCGTCGGTGGATTTCCGGTGCGAGCGATACGTTCGCGTTCGCTTGATGAGCCGGGCGGGGATTCGGGCGGGTATCGCAGGCGTCTTGCCGGACGAAAGGTGGCGGGAACGGCCTGATATGAGTGGACTTCATGCGGCGCTAACGTGGCGGAGTTCCCATCGAGGCGCCGAGAGGCGTGCGTGGGCGCAAACACATAATCCCACATATGACTATTCCAACCACCACCACGGGCCATCCCACGACGGTTACGACCGAGGGATGCGCCCCCATTTATCGGACGCTTTCGTGGCGTGCGATTATCGCCGGTACCGTCGCCGGTCTGGCCGTCCATCTTCTGTTCACGCTGCTCGGGCTGGGCCTGGGTGTCGGTCTGCTCGATCCGATCACCGATGAAAGCCCCGCAGTCAAACTCGGCATCGGCGCGACCCTTGCCTGGTGTATCAGTGCGTTGATCGCACTCTGGGTCGGCGGCTGGGTCGCCGGTCGCTTTGCCCCCGCCAACCGCGGGTGCGGCGGCTGGTTGCACGGGTTTCTCGTGTGGAGCCTGGCGACGGTCGCCGTGCTCTACTTTGCGACTTCCACGGTCGGAATGCTCGTGGGAGGAACTGTCAAGGTTCTGGGGCAGGCGGCCAAGCCTGTCGCCGCCGCGGCCTCCGGCGTGACGGATCTCGCCAAGGAAGCGATCAAGCAGAACTCCGATGCGATCGACAGCTATTTGGATGAGGCCATTCAACTGCGCGGTGAAAACGGCACCCCGGGTTCGGAGGTGCGGGCCAAGCGTGAGATCGGTTATGCGCTCGCCCAATTGTTTGCGCCCGGCGCGGACGTGAAGGCCCCGGAAAAACGAACCGCCGTCGTACGCGCGCTCACCGAGGCCGGGGTGAGTGAAGCCGATGCCAACCGCCTGTTGAATGAGTGGACGGCGTCTTACGAACGGATGAAGGCCGATCTTCAGGCGGCGAAGGACAAGGCGGAGCAGAAGGCCCGCGAGGCCGGTGAAACCGCATCGAAAGCGGTCTCTCGCGCCGCGGTGTGGACCTTCCTGGCTTTCCTGCTCGGCGCGGTGGTTGCCTCATTGGGGGGCAAGTGCGGGGCCGCATGCAGCCGAACCCACGACGACGAGCCGCGTCGTGCTTAACTGCATTGCGAACGCGATGTGCAATTGGGGCCTGGTCACGCGACCAGGCTCTTTTTTTACGGGCTGCCAGTCGACGCGGAGGCGCGCAACCGTGTTGGCGGCACCGGGTCTGGGACGATCATGAAATGCTTTTCGCTGATCCTGGGCGCGCGCAACACGCCGGCTGCCGGGCGCAAGTTCTCGCGGGAAGACGACGCCTTGATCCGCGAGCTCACCGGACGTCATTTCCCCGACGGGTTCACCATCCTCAATGCGGACGGAGGATGGTTCGATCCGGGCCGGAAGGTGTTCGTGGAGGAGGAGGCCCGACAGATTCTTATCTGCACGTCCGACCGGCAGGCACTGCGTACGTGGTGCAAGGCACTGGCCCGGGCCCTGCGACAAAAGGAACTGCTGGTCGTGGAACTCGGTGTCGCGCGTACATTTCGCTACCGAGATTTCGTGGCCCCACGCGACGCGTAGGAGGGTTTTCGATTGGGCGCATCGGGCCCGCGGACGAATTACCCGGCGCGCGCGGCCAAGCGGGAACGGGCCGGGCGCACGGGGGTCGCACGGACCTCACGTCATCATCTTTTCGAAGGAGATGATTCCTCCCCACCAACGCTAAAATCCAAATCTCATGTCCACCGAATCCCTGAAACAACTTCTGGTCGAAGAACTCAAAGATATTTACGACGCGGAAAAACAACTCGTGAAGGCCCTGCCCAAAATGGCCAAGGCCGCTTTCGACGAAGAACTGAAGGCCGATCTCACGGCGCATTTCGAAGAAACCAAGGAGCATGTCACTCGACTGGAACGGGTCTTCAAACTCCTCGACGAACCCGCCAAGACCAAGTCCTGTCCGGCGATGCGAGGCCTGATCGAAGAAGGCTCCGAGGCTCTTGAGGAGAAGGACGTATCCGCCGTGCGAGACGCCCAGATCATCGGCTCCGCCCAACGAATCGAACATTACGAGATGGCCGCCTACGGCACCGTCCGGACGCTGGCGGAGACGCTCGGAGAGGACGAGGTTGCTGAAATCCTCCAGATGACCCTCGACGAGGAAGGCGAAGCCGACAAAAAGCTCACCATGGCCGCCGCCACCGTGAACGAGGCGGCGCTCACCGAGTAGAAAAATACAGCGACCAACGCGCGTCATGAAGAAGAAGACCGGCCGGGCGCAGGCGGCACTCGTTGTCGTCGACGTGCAGCAGGCCTTTTCGGTTCCGACGAAAATCGTGGAGGGAATCCGGCGTTATTCACGTCGCTTTCGGCAACGAATCTTCACGCAATTCGTCAACCCGCCCGGTTCGCTTTTCCGCAAGAAACTCGGCCAAGGCTCGTGTGCTCCCGGTTCGGGCGACCTGCGTTTGATCGTGCGGCCCGACCCGGGTGACATGGTCATTCGCAAGGCGGGCTATGGACTCAAGGCGCGCGATATCCGACGAATCAAAAATGCCGGCGTGACCCGGGCGATCGTATGCGGAGTCGATACGGACGCCTGTGTGCTCGGGGTCATGTTTTCGTTGTTTGACGCCGGCATTGTCTGCCACGTGAAAGAAGACCTGTGCTGGAGTTCCACGGGGCTGCATGAAGCCGGGCTGAAGATCATTCGCGAACAGTTTCCGACCCCTCGTTAGGTATCACCCGGTTCAACGTCGATGAAGGTCGCGGCGCGAGCGGCGATTTCACGGCTGTTTCTTTCCCTCACATTTACTTCCCGAAAAATCATGCATGACGTCATCATCATCGGGGGCGGGCCGGCTGGCCTGAGTGCGGCGCTTTTGTTGGCGCGCTGCCGTCGCACGGTGTTTATTTTCGATTCGGACAAACCGCGAAACGGCGTCTCGCGCGGACTGCACAGCTACCTTACGCGGGATGGCGTGGGCCCCCGCGAGTTGCGAGATCTGGGCCGGGCGGATCTTGCCCGCTATCCTTGTGTGACGATTCACACGGATACGGTGGTTGACGCCATCAAGGCTCCGGCAGGCTTTGAGGTCGTCGCTCAGAGCGGTCGCCGCGAGCGTTCACGCTTGCTGCTGCTGGCTACGGGACGAACGGACCCGGTTCCGGACCGTCCCGGATTTCACGAATACTATGGGCGCGGGGTGTATCATTGTCCGTACTGCGATGGCTGGGAGCACCGAGGACAGGCCCTGGTGGTGATTGGAAACGGAGCGAGCGCCTTCGGTCTTGCGCGCGAGCTGCTCACCTGGAGCGATCAGGTCGCGGTGTGCTGCGAAGGCCCTCCGGAGTGGCCAGGCGGGGTGACCCGCGCGGCCGAGTTGGGCATTCGTGTAGTCACGAGTCGCGTAAGGAGGATCGAGGGGACGCTTGCGACGGGAATGAGCGGGATTTGTTTCGAGACCGACGAAACGCTCGCATGTGGGGCGATCTTTTTCGACCGAGAGGGCGAGCAACGCTCCGCCTTGCCCGAAAGGTTGGGCTGCCGCTTCAATGAAGGAAATTCGGTATTATGCGAGGGAAGCGCCGTGACCGATGTTCCCGGGCTGTACGTCGCCGGCAACGTGCGCGGCGGGCTTCACCTTGCGATCACCGCGGCCGCGGAAGGTGTGGAGGCCGCCGTCGCGATGAATGCGATGCTGTTGGATCGCGCCTATCCCCCGACTTCTCCATGAATGCGACCCGTCTCGTGCGGCCCGAGATTCTTGACAGCCTGCCGGACGACGAACCGGCCGCACAACGCTCGCGGCGTGATCTACAGGTGATCAATCGCCTGCTCGGGAGCGAACGTTGGTTCCGTCGTACGCTGGCGGAACGAGTCCGGCCGGGCGGACGGCTGCTGGAAATCGGCGCAGGCGACGGCATCTTGGGACGGAGACTGATGAAAGCGGGCCTGGGGACCGTGGCGGGTCTCGATCTGGTGGGACGTCCGCGATTCTGGCCGGAGTGGGCGCCCTGGTTTCAGACCTCGGTGTTTCATTTCGATGCGTGGTCGGACCATCCCGTGGTGATCGGAAATCTGGTTTTTCATCATTTTCGGGACGAAGAACTCGCGAGGCTAGGGGGGCAGTTGAACCTGCATGCGCGCCTGATTGTCGCCAACGAGCCCTTGCGAACCCCTCGGGCGGCGCGGCTTTTTTCCGCGCTCTGTCCGCTGATTCGGGCTGATTCGGTGACGCGTCACGATGGGAAGGTAAGCATCGCTGCGGGATTCAGAGACGATGAGCTCGCCGTTTTGTTGGGGCTCGATGCGAAAATCTGGACGTGGCGTGTAGAGAAAACCGTGCTGGGCGCCGCCTGCAGACTCATAGCGGAAAGGCGTTCATGACCGCGGGATCCAGGCCGGTTGAAATTATCGGAGGCGGGCTGGCCGGACTCGCCCTCGGCATCGGGCTGCGGCGAGCGGGCGTGCCGGTTACGGTGTTCGAGGCGGGAGATTATCCGCGGCATCGTGTTTGCGGGGAGTTCATCGCCGGGTTGCCGGACGAGGTGTCGAGGAAACTGGGGATCGAAGATGTATTCGAGGGATCAATACTAAATACGAAGGTGTGTTGGTTTTTGAAAGACCGGAGGATCGGCGACATGCGGTTGCCTCGGGCGGCGATCGGGATCAGCCGTTTTATGCTCGATGCGCGCCTGGCAAGACTGTTTGTCGGGCGAGGAGGCAGGCTGGTAACGCGTCGGCGGATGGCATCCGACGTTCATGGGCCGGGCCGGGTGCTGACCGCCGGCCGGCGACGGTATGCCGACTCGCCGTGGGTCGGACTCAAGGCGCATGTGCGCAATCTGTCTCTCGGGGCCGACCTGGAGTTGCACCTGGGAACGGGCGCCTATGTGGGGTTGTCGCGAGTCGAAGAAGGTTGGATCAACCTGTGTGGTCTTTTTCGACGGCGGAGCGGACTGCGGGGTGATTCGCCGGAGGGGCTGGCAAGAACGCTGCGAAGCAGCGGATTATTCGCATTGGCGGAACGGGTGGGCGGTGTCGAGTTACGGCGGGGTTCGGCATGCGCGGTGGCGGGCTTTGTCTTCGACCGGAGGGTCGGACAACGCGGCGCGGTGGCGCTGGGTGACAGCTGCGCCGTGGTTCCGCCGTTCACCGGAAACGGCATGGCGATGGCGTTGACCGGAGCGGCGCTCTCGCTCGATCCGCTGCTCGACTGGGCGCGTTATCGGGCGTCTTGGGAGGATGCTTCCGCAACGATTCAGGAAGGGCTCCAACACGAGTTCCGCGTGCGGTTGAGAGGGGCGGCACTGTTGCATCCGATGCTGCTCGATCCGGCGGGGCAGTCTTGTCTGGGCGCGCTCGCACGCACCGGCCTGCTCCCCCTTCGTCCGCTTTATCATTTGTTGCACTGAATCCGGCTTATGTTTTTGCACGCGCTCTCCACCGCCGTTCCGGAACGCTCGCTTACACAGCGGGAGTGCTGGGATATTCTTCGCGAGTCGGATGTGCGCGCACGTTTGAACCGACGATCGGTGCTGACGATGCAAGCAATCTTGCGGGGTGACAGCGGTATTGACCGAAGGCATTTCGCAACGCCCGCGGTGGAGAATGTCTGGAAACGTACGCCGGACGAACTCAACGAGGCGTTTCGAGAAGCGGCGCCGAAGCTGGCGGGCCGGGCGTTGGAGTCGGCGCTCGCGCTCGCGAAACTGGTGCCGGAGGAGATCGATGCACTGCTTGTTTGTACCTGCACCGGCTATCTGTGTCCCGGGCTCACGAGCTATATTGCGGAGCGGATGGGACTGCGTGCGAACGCCTGGCTGCAGGACTTGGTGGGCTCGGGTTGCGGTGCGGCGATCCCGCTGATGCGCGCGGGGAGCGCGGTCCTGGCGGCGCAGCCCGAAGCGGTGGTGGCCTGCGTCGCCGTGGAGGTGTGTTCGGCGGCGTTCTACCTGGATGACGATCCGGGCGTGTTGGTGAGTGCGTGTTTATTTGGCGACGGGGCCGCCGCAACGATTTGGCGGGCGACGCCCGGTCCGACGGGAATTCGCTGCGGTGGGTTCAACACGCTGCACCAACCGGCTTATCGGGATTTTATCCGTTTCGAAATGCGCGAGGGGCGACTGCGAAATCTATTGCGTGCCGAGGTTCCCGCCGTGGCCGCCGCGGCCGTGAGGCATTTACTCGACGAAGAAATCGCGCGGGCAGACGAGCGTCCGGTCGCCCGTCTGATCGCGCACACGGGAGGACGGGATGTGCTTGATGCGATCGAAAATGCGTGTCCGGGATATCGGCTTGATGTCAGTCGGAATGTGCTGCGTGGCTTTGGCAACATGAGCAGTCCTTCGGTATTGTTTGCGTTGGAAGGGGCGCTCGACGAAGGACCTCCGCCGGATGAGAGCGGGGACTGGATGCTGGTGAGTTTTGGCGCCGGATTCGGCGCGCACGCCTGCAGGATTTTAACGTAAAATTTTCTGCGTTTTCCGGTCGGGGGCTTCTCCCATGCAAGCGGACGGGAAACATGGGGAGGTTGTGCGGGACGTCGCCCGATTACCGAAGCCGTTTCCTCATGATACCCTGCGATGTTCGTTTATCATCAACCCTCATCGTAGTCTTACTTCATGTCCAAACTCACGACACCTCGCGATCTCCTGGTGCAGGAAATCAAGGATCTTTACAGTGCCGAAACCCAACTGATCAAAGCGCTTCCGCGGATGGCAAAAGCCGCCGGTCACGCAGATCTGAAAAATGCGTTCACACAGCACCTCGAAGAAACCAAAAGGCATGTGGCGCGTATCGAAGAAATCATGACCAGACTTGACGAGACGCCCCGCGGTAAAAAATGCAAGGCGATGGAAGGGTTGCTCGAAGAGGCTCGTGAAGTCGTCGAAGGTACTGCGCCTCCGGAGATCAAAGACCTCGCGCTCATTGCCGCCGCGCAAAAGGTGGAGCATTACGAAATCGCCGGTTACGGCTGTGCTCGCACGTTGGCCGACCTGATCGGCGAGAGTGAACTCGCCGACACGCTTCAAGAAACCCTCGATGAAGAGGGGACCACCGACAAGCTGCTCACTGAAGTCGCGATGGGCATCAATGTTGAAGTAGGCGTGACTGCGGGGGATTAAAAAAGCGAACAGTGAACCGCCCAAAACTGAGGCGACTCATAAATCAATCGATGTGATAAATCCGTAAAAAACCACGGATTTTCGCAAAGCCATTGCTCAAAAATATCCGACTGCTGAAACTTCGCTTTTCGAGTCCATTACCCCCTTGGCGCTCACATGCACGCATCCACCATCTTAATCGCAGAAGACGAGGAGATCGACGTGATCCTTCTTAACCGGGCCTTTCGGGCGGCGGGCGTCGAGAATCCGATTCAAGTGGTGCATGATGGCTAGGAGGCGCTCGATTATTTGAATGCTCTTCAGGATCCACTGTCCGTTGCGCCTTTTCCGGTTTTGTTTTTGCTCGATATCAACATGCCTCGTTGCAACGGACTGGAAGTGTTGGAGCGCCTCCGTGGCACGTCTCTTCACGGGGTGATTCCGATCGTGGTCTTTTCGTCATCCAATCATCCGCGGGATGTCGAGAATGCCTACCGCTTGGGGGCCAATGCTTATCTGGTCAAACCAACCTCCACGACGCAGCGCAACGAGATGATTCGCACCATTCGCGCTTTCTGGCTTCAGCTGAACCAAGTGCCGCCCGCCAGTTTGGCCGGGCGGATTTAATCCTTCACATTCGAGGGATTTGCGAGGCGTCGACGCCGTAGAGTCGATTTGGAATCTTCACCCAAAAGATGCCCTTGGTGAAGGGCACGGTTTCGTTGGGAAAATTCACCACCGGCCTGTGCCCGGCAGGATGCGCCCGCCCGCACCCCATGGAGAAACCGATCCATCGGGCGTACGTTGCGGCACTATGAAAAATCATAACTCCCGTCGTATTCCCATCGCCTTGGTCGGATGTCTCGTCACCGCCCTGGCACTTCCGTTGTCCGCCGAAACACAGCCGGCCTCGGTTGATCGCGGTCATAACAGGCCCAACACTTCGCCGCGCGCTTATGAGCCCGGCAGGCCCGTCGACCGCGACAACGGGACGCTCAGATCCGCGAATGCCCGCGCCGAGTTCACGCGTGGCGATCTCCGGCTCGTCAAAAAGACGGCCGCGACCTCCGCCTACGAAACCGTGCTCTCCCGTCAGGCTACGACGCGTGCCTCCAATGCCGACGTGCGCGCCTACGCCGATGCGATTGTCCGTGATCACGAGGCCATGGATCGCGATCTCGCGGCATTCACGTCCGGTCGCGGCGTGATGCCGCCGGCCACCGAGAAGTATCGTGATGAGTTGGACGACCTCGCCCAAAAAACCGGCACCGATTATGACGAGGCCTATCTGGATGACATGATCGATTCGCACGAAAGCGGGATCCGCATCCTCGAAAAAGCGGCCGAGTCCGACAACACCGAGCTCGCCGCCTTTGCGGTTCAGCATCTGCCCACGATGCGTGATCATCTGGCCCGCGCCAAACAACTGGACGAAGTCGTCGATGATTAAGTCTTAAAAAGCGTCTGCAAACAGGTCGCTCTCTCAATGCCCCGGATTTTTCGGGGCATTTTTTTCGACCCTACACCCATCAACTTTCTCTCCCATGATCTCGCTCCTCGCTCCGGAAAAACCTCAGATGCAATCCGAGCCGGTCCTGCCGTTCTCCTCGGGAAAACAGACGCAACCCGGCCTTGAAAGTAAGCTCGATCCCGCTCCGCGCTGGCGGGCCCCCCGCTATCTCCCGGCCGGCAAACTCAAGGACAAGGTGGCATTGATCACCGGAGGTGACTCCGGCATAGGCCGGGCGGTGGCGTTCCTCTACGCGCGCGAAGGTGCGGACGTTGCGATCACGTTTCTTCCGGTTGAACAGAGCGACGCCGAAGCCACCAAGGAGGCCGTCGAGTCCGTTGGGCGTCGTTGTGTGCTCATTCCCGCCGACCTCTCCGAAGCATCCGCCTGTCGCCGGGTGGTCGACGCCGTGGTCGCGGCGTTCGGACGACTCGACATTTTTGTTTCCAACGCGGCTCATCAGAGCCGCAAGGAGACCGTCGAAGCCGTGACGGATGCCGAGTTCGATCTTACGTTCAAAGTCAACGTCTACGCCTGCTTCTGGCTGGTGAAAGCGGCGCTGCCTCACATGAAACCGGGGGCATCGATCATCGTGACCAGTTCGGAAACGGGTATCTTTGGCTCACAAAAACTCTTCGATTATTCGGCCACGAAAGGTGCGCTCAACGCGTTTACCAAGGCGCTGTCGATGGACCTGAGTGAACGCGGTATCCGTGTGAACACCATCGCCCCAGGCCCGGTGTGGACGCCGCTCAACCCGAGCGATCCCGGCCTTCCGCCGGAGAAGACCGCTCAGTTTGGTAAAAGCACGCCCATGGGACGCCCGGCGCAACCGGAGGAACTGGCTCCGGCCTACGTGTTCCTGGCCTCCGATGCCGACTCCTCTTACATCACCGGAATCGTCCTTCCCGTGATGGGCGGCGAAACCACGGGCGGTTGAGACAATCCGATTACGTAGGTGATCTCGTGGGAGCGAGCTTGCTCGCGATTCCGATCCTCGCGAGCAAGTCGCGGACTGTCGCTCACGCTCGAAACGCTCCCACGTCCAATCCTTTCGCTGCTTCAATCAAGCCGGAGCAAGCTCCGGGGGCTTATTCCAAAAACACAGCCTAATCGATTTCGGCCATGTGCAGCACCACGGTAAACACGCTGCCGACGCCCTCCTCGGATTCGAGGCGGATGTTGCCACCGAGATCCAGGACCGCGTCGCGAGTGATCGAAAGCCCCAGACCGGCGCCGGTGGTGCGCTCGTCGCCCAAACGGACAAACGGCTGGAACACCGCCTCGGTATCCGCGGGTCTGATACCGCGGCCGTTGTCTTTTACGCAGAGCAATATGCGGCCGTCCGATTCCTTCGACCATATCTCCACCTCCGGCCGGCGACCGGCCGGCACATACTTGACCGCATTGACAAGCAGGTTGGACATGATCTGCAGCAGCGGCACGTAACGACCGGAAACGGCATGCAGGGTGTCGCGTTGCATGACCAATGCGTCCCGTTCCTGCAGGAGAGCATGGGAGAGTTCGATCGCATCCGCCATCACCTCATTGAGGTCGACGGTGTGCAGTGGAGTGGGGGCGGCCTTGCCGGCCTCGCGAGCCCGGCCAAGGATTTCGATGGCGAGTGCCTCGACCTTGGTCGCCGCGCGATAGATGCGATCCACGTAGGCGCGTCCTTCGTCGTTGAGGACCCCGCACTCCCCGTTCGCGAGCATCTCGACAAACGATTTGATCGTACGCAACGGACCTCCCACATCGTGGGACAACTGGGCCGAGGAGGCGCGGAATTCCTCCAACGCGACGCGCAGGCTGGCGGTGCGTTGTTCGACTTTCTTCTCCAGAAAATCCGCGAGCAGACGCTGTTCTTCGAAAACCCGTTCCAGCCAGCGCTGCTGCAAGGCCTGCCACTGCACCAACCAGCCCCAAGCGCTTTCCATGGTGATGATCCCGACGTACCGACCGTCTGGCGCGAGCACCACGAGAATTGCATTCTTGTCGACGGTCAGCGTTGCGAGAATCTCTTCCGCCGACGTGTCCTCATCTGTCCGGCGCCAATCTGTCCCTCCCGCGAGATCGGAAAAAAGCGGCGCGTTCGGATTACCAAAAACAGAGGCATCTCCCAAACGAACCACACCTTCGAAAGCCTGTGTGCCTTCATTCACGATCGCGCAGTATTGCGCGTGCGCCTGACGCAATGCGGCTTCCATGTCGGACAGGCGCTGCTCCGGACGCACGATCGCCACTCGGGTGCTGAGCAGATCTTTGGCAATGGTCGTCATCTTCATTCACGCAAACGGGTCGGGTCCTGCGTTCGCGTGTCGTGTCCCCGAACACCGGGACAAAAGCCGCGCCGCCGTTCCGCTACGGGCTGACTGTAGCGGAAGCGCTGGATGCTTTCGGCGTGTGGAGATGGAGTTCGCATGACTACTGAATGAAGGGCTCCGGGACCTTCATCGAAAACGGAAAACGGCGATGCTTCTTGGGATCATGGGAACTTGAAATAAAAAAATGCGAAGTAGCTGCATTTTATGGTGACGCCCGAAGCAGCGAGTCCGTTGCCAACGCCGATCCGAAACGGACTTGGACGCTAAAACGAGCTTCAGTGTGCTCGTGCATCGTTCTCGGGCTTTGGCGGCTCCGGTTTGCGATTGAAAAGTATTTTGGCCTTTGTGCGGATCCATGTCCGGTGCATCGCCGCCTCGGCTCGATCGAGCAGGCAGGCCATCGTCCACGACTGGGAGGCAAGCAGTGCGCCGGAGAGCACAAAGAAGACGATGGCCGGGCCGGGGATGAACACGAGTACGACACCGATTGCCGCCGACACGATCGCGAGGCCGAAGAAGATAAAACGAACCCAGCCGCCTTGGGCGCCATGGTGCCTGACGCGCTTGTGTTCGTTCTTAAATCGTTCCCCGGAACGATCCCTTTTCATCTTTTTTAAGTCCTGCTTCACCTCTACTAGCATGAGATTAAGGACCTGGGAAGCCGGGGCTTGTTCAATGGAGGGCAAATTTCATGCGTGCGAATTCTACAGGAAAGCCGGGAGGGGCGTTGCAAAATGCGAGAGCGAGCGGTGGGCATAGGTGGCGGGTGGCTGATTAATGGTTGGTTTATAGAGGTCTAAGTAAATTGTTTGGGCTGGCATGCGGTCAGCATTTCAAAGGGATCATGAACACTCACCTCAAAGAAACCGTTTTGATCACCGGTGCCTCGAGCGGTATCGGTTATGAACTCGGCCGCGAATTTGCCCAGCATGGCCACGATCTGGTGATCGTTGCGGCGATTCAGCCCGAGCTGCTCGACGTCGCCAGTCGGTTGAGCGCGGAATATGGCGTCAGCGTCAAACCGATCGTGGCGGATCTCCGGAGCGAACTGGCGGCCGATGATATTTATGCCGAAGTCGCGGCGAGCGGCCTCTCGGTCCAGATCCTCGTCAACAATGCGGGACTCGGCCGACGCGGCCGGTTTTGGGAGATTTCGCTGGAGGACGATATTTCGATGATCCGGCTGAACATCGAAGCCGGTGTGCGCCTCACCAAGCGGTTTTTGCCTGCGATGCTTTCAAACCGGCGCGGGCGGATTCTGAACACCGCTACCGTCGCAGGCTTTGAACCCGGCCCGATGCAGGCGGTTTACCACGCCACCAAGGCGTTCGTCCTGTCCTGGTCCGAGTCGCTCGCCACGGAACTGGAGAATACCGGGGTGACACTCACCGTGCTTTGCCCGGAACTGGCGGATACGGAGTTCTTCGAAAAGGACGATAGGGTCGACACTCGCGTGCCTCAGGAAGGTGATGTGATGGCTCAACAGGAAATTGCCGCGACCGCCTACGCCGCACTGATGAAGGGGGAGCGGATGCTCGTGCCCGGTGCATTGACCAACGCGCTGAGTTTCAGCCGTCGTCTGATGCCGGAGTCGCTTCAGGCGAAGATGAACGAAAAGGTGTATGCCGAAACCGATCCGGCGGCCCATAAACGAGAGCCCGGCGATGTCCGGGCGGCGACGGAAGAGCATCTCGAAATCGTGGTGAAGTCGTGATCATCAGCCATGGCCACCGTGCGCATCGGAATTTCCGGCTGGCGGTATCCGCCCTGGCGCGGCGTGTTCTATCCGAAGGGCCTTCCCCAACGGAACGAACTGGCCTATGCCGCGAGCGTTTTCCCGTCGATCGAGATCAACGGCTCATTCTACTCCCTCCAGCGACCGTCCAGTTACGGTGCTTGGGCGGACGCGACGCCGAAGCACTTTCAGTTTTCGGTGAAGGCCCCGCGTTTCATCACGCATATCAAACGGCTTCGCGACGTGGACACGGCGCTGGCGAATTTCCTGGCCTCGGGCGTGCTCAGGCTCGGCGCAAAACTGGGGCCGATCCTGTGGCAGTTTCCGCCCTCGTTCCGATATGACGCGGCCCTGATGGAATCGTTTTTTTCGGGTTTGCCGCACACCACCGAAGACGCGGTGAAGATCGCCCGGCGGCACGACGATCACCTGCGTGTGAAAGCCTGGCTGACAATCGATCGATCACGCCGCCTGCGTCACGCGATCGAGATACGGCATCGTTCGTTCGAGACGCCGGATTTCATCAAACAACTGCGTCGTCACCGCATCGGTCTGGTGGTTGCCGATACGGCCGGGCGATGGCCGTTGATGGAGGATCTTACGGCCGATTTTGTCTATGTGCGGCTGCACGGCGACGAGGTCCTTTATTCGTCCGGCTACACCGACAAGGCCTTGGACGGCTGGGCGAATAAAATCGAAGCATGGAGGAAAGGCACGCAGGCGGTGAGGGCCCGGACGGTGGCGTCGTCCGTTCCGGAGCGAAAGACGGGACGCGATATCTTTGTATACTTTGACAATGACGTGAAGGTTCGGGCGCCTCACGACGCGATGAGTTTATCGTATCGACTCGGGCTTGGTCCGGAACCCATCGACTTGCCGCCGGCGGAAAGTGTTCAGGAAGTCGCGCGGGTGGCGTGGCCGTTGTACGGGCGCGCGGCAGGCGGGTAGCGGTGCGCGGAGGCGAAGCCAAGGCGTGCGACGTCGTGCGGCATCGGATTTCGCCAGCGGCGATGTTCGGAACTTCGCCTGATGTTAAATCGGTGATTATCGGCTAGAGTGCGGACATGAGCACGCAGTCATCCACCGACATCCGCAAGGCCACGGCTCATGAGGAGATTGCCCGGCGTGCCCATGAACTGTGGGAGCAGGATGATCGTCGTCCGGGCAACGATCAGAAACATTGGTTCGAGGCCGAGCATCAGCTCCGGTCAGTGTCTCCCGGCGAAGTGAAAGGCATTCCTGCTGCAGGCGAAAAGAAAAAGGGCCGTGCGGCCTGAGCCGGCTGAGCCGTCGCTCGGAAGCGGCTCGGCGGGACGCCTCGCCCCGCCTTCCGACGGCATCAACCCGGCTAGCACTACTCCGTTAAGTCTACGCCCGACGTCCGAGATGGAGCCCCGACGACCTCGTCGGGTCGGTTGGGAGAGCGCGCCGATCAAGCCCGACGAGGTCGTCGGGCCTCCAAGCCGAGCCCCCGCCCGGACTTAACCGAGTAGTGCTAAGCCGTAAAAATTCAGTCGAGAGCTAAAGAGCCTCGTCGCCGGCAAAACCAACAGGTGGACGGCAACCTCCGGGCGCTGTTGAGACCGTCCGTCTGAAAACGCGCCCCGACAACGCGTTCCACCTTGAATCCGACTAAATCGTCACGGCTTAACACGAGGGGTCGAGCACGACCTTGATGCATCCGTCCTTTTTTTCCGCGAAGGTTGCGTAGGCCTCGGGCGCCCGGGTGAGGGGGACGCGATGCGTGACGACGAACGAGGGATCGATCTGACCGGCTTCAATCATATCGAGCAGCGGGCGCAGGTAGCGCTGGGTGTGCGTCTGTCCCATCTTCATTGTCACGCCCTTGCTGAAGGCCGCGCCGAAGGGGATTTTGTCGACAAAACCTGAATACACGCCGGGGACGGAAAGCGTGCCGCCCTTGCGAACCGCGCGCATCGCCTGGCGGAGGGCGAAGGGACGGTCGTTCTCCAGTTTTAGGGTTTGCTTCACGTTATCGTAGGTGGACCCATGGGCCTCCATGCCGACCGCGTCGATGGCCGCGTCGGGGCCGCGTCCGCCCGTCAGCGTCTTCAGGCGGTCCAGCATGTCGTCGTCCTCGTCATTGAGTCCGATCGCGCCGGCTTCCTCCGCCATGTGGAGGCGCTCGGGTTCGTTGTCGATGGCGATGACCTTGGCCGCGCCGAGCAGGAATGCGCTGCGAATGGCAAATTGGCCGACGGGTCCGCAGCCCCACACGGCGACCGTACTACGACCGCGCTCGATGTTGCAGTTTTCGGCGGCCATGTAGCCCGTCGGAAAAACATCGGAAAGGAACAGCACCTTTTCATCGGGAATATCGATCTCGATCTTGATCGGCCCGACATCGGCGAACGGCACGCGCGCGTATTGGGCCTGCCCGCCGGCGTAGCCACCCATCATGTGCGAATAGCCGTAGAGCGCCGCGCCGCCGTAGCCGTAAAGCGCTTCGACGAGAGCACCGTTGGGATTGGTGTTGTCGCAGCACGACCATTCTTGCCGCGAACAATGATGACAGCCGCCGCACGAAATCGTGAAAGGCACGACCACGCGGTCGCCGACCTTTATTTTTTTAACCGCGGAGCCGATCTCGACGACCTCGCCCATGAATTCATGGCCGAGGATGTCGCCCTTCATCATCGTCGGGATGTAGCCGTCGTAAAGATGGAGGTCGGATCCGCAGATCGCCGTCGAGGTGATGCGGACGATGCAATCGCGCGGGTTGAGGATTCGGGGGTCGTCGACCGTCTGAACCTCCATTTGTTTTTTACCCATCCAGCAGACGGCTTTCATTGCTGGTTCTTCCGTTGAGGAGCCCCCACCGATTGTCCCTCGGTCGTGGGGATTTCGCCGGCCTCCATCAGGGCCTTGAAACGGCGGAGCATTTCGCCGACCTGTTGACCTGCCTCTTCGCCGGAGAGTTTGGCCAGGGCCGCGCCGGCTTTTCCTCCGGGCGGGTTGTATTCGAGCGTGACGGTGACCTCCGTTCCCTCGTCGCCGGGTGCCGGCTCGAAGCGCACGGTTCCGGCATTGGCGATCTCGGAAGCCTCTCTCGAACGCCACGCAATCAGCCGGTCCGGTTCGTCGTTGATGATGAGTGCGTCCCATTCGACGCTCCGGTCTCCGGGGGCGCTCACCGACCAATGCGACTCAATGGGAGAGCGGACGGTGATAGTGACGGGATGCTTGATGACCTGGGGGAGGTTTTCGAGATTGCGCCAGAACGCGTAGAGCGGACGTGCGGGTTTTTGGACGGTGACCGAGCGGGAGACTTTTACTCCTTTGTCGCCCGTCACGACGATCTTGGACGGTGCGAGGCCCTTGCGTGAGGCGATCCCGGTCGGAGGGTGGGAGGGAATATTTCGTTTGAGAGAATTGGGGGTGGGCATGGTCCCGGGAGTCTAATGGTTGTTACGGTCCATGCCCATCGGGTGCAGGTCTTAGCGGCGGCTAATGGCACCGCCCCTCGCTCGGCGTCGAATGCGAGTCGGCGATTTTCCGATAACATGAACCGCAGTAGACCTGATCCGGGCCGGATGACTCAGCCGACCGTGATCGGGCGTGTGAGAGGTGTATCCCCGCACAAAACGAAAAACGGGAACACCTCTTGGTGTTCCCGTTTTTAAAGGAGGTCTGGTGTCCTGGGGCGGCTGGTCGTCAGACGATGTTTTCGCTCTTCACCCACTGGATGGCGTGGCGCACAAGATCGGCGCCCTTTTCGATGTGAAGCTTGAGCTTCAGGTGCTCGCGATAGGAATCGATGGTTTTGACGCTCAGGTTGAGCTTGGTCGCGATCTGACGCGTGCTGAAGCCGTTTCCGATGAGTTGGAAAACCTCCATCTCGCGATCGCTCAGTGTGTCGATCGAGAAGACGACCTCGTCTTTGCGGTTGTGTACGAGGCGGTGGAGCATCTTCTCCTTCATCTTTTCACTGAGATAAAGTTCTCCTTCGAGGATGCGACGGATGGCGATGAGGATATTGTCGCTGGCCTCCTGCTTCATCACGTAGCCTTTTGCGCCGGCGCGCAGTGCCCGTTCGGCGTAAAGACTCTCGTCGTGCATCGACATGATCAGGACGGGCAAATCGGGCAGCAGCACCTTGAGGTTTTTTGTCAGCTCTATGCCGCTGGTGGTTTTGAGCGAGATGTCGACGACCGCCAGATCGGCTTTGCTCCGTTGCAGGAGGTCGAATGCCTTGGGCGCGCTGTCGGCTTCGCCGCAGACCTCCAAGTCGGGCTCTTGATTGATGAGAACAAGCACGCCTTGGCGGGTGATCGGGTGATCATCGACCAGGAAAATGCGACGCTTGGCAGCGACGGGGGTGGCTGTGGAGACTGGCTGTGCCGGGGCGGTCGACGTTGATTTCATTTGGCGATGGTAAAAGGAAAGATGCACTCGACCCGCGTTCCGCCCTGCGGTTGCGATTCAATGGAAAGATTTCCGCCAATCATGGCGGCCCGGTATTGCATGAGGCGCAAGCCCACACCACCGCCCGAGGGAGTTTGTTGGGGGTCGAAGCCCTGGCCGTTGTCCTCGATGGCGAGGCGGCGGCCGTTGGGGCTTGAGTCGAGCACGACCTCGATGCGGCGGGCTTTGCCGTGGCGGGTGGCGTTGTGCAGCGCCTCCTGGGTGATTCGGTAAAGATGAAGGGCGGTGTCGTGTTCACATTCGAACGGTTCGTCGTCGGATCGGAAATGGCACTCGATGCCATGCACGAGTTCGACCTGATAGGCGAGGTGCTCGAGCGCCGCGTGCAAGCCGGATTGGTCGAGTTGCACGGGGCAAAGGCCGCGGGCGAGCGCACGGGTTTGCGCGGTGGCTTCGTTGACCAGGCGGGCGATATCGTCGGCCTGTTTGGTTTCGGGCCGGTCGGCGGCTTTCAGCCGGTCACGCAACGCCGCCGCCATGCAGGCAATGCCCGTGAGGTGCTGGCCAAGGCCGTCGTGCAAGTCGGCGCCGATGCGCAACTGCTCGGCGTCGCTGATGAGCAGGACCTTTCTCTCCAGCCAGCGGCGTTCGGTGATATCGATTGAAAAACCCACGGCGCTGCGTCCCTGGGTCCGGGTTTGATGGAAGAATGTGTCGAACGCGTGTTCACGGCCCTCGTGGGTGATGGGCAGAATGAAATTGGAATCGCCGAGCTGGAACGTCTTGGCGATCTCGGCGGCGGCATGGGTTGAGAAATCGGCGAGAGACCGGCCCACGAGTTGGTCGCCATTGAGGCCGACGCCCTCCAGCCCGCTGCCGCGGGCTTCCAAGATGGTGCCTTCATCGTCCACGCTCCAGGCGATCACCGGCAGACTCTTGAGGATGCCGTTCAACAGACCGGTGGTCTTGAGAAGCATCTCCTCCGCCTTGATGCGCTCGGTGATCTCGATGGCGGCCAGCCCCTGCAGGCGCCCGCTGCGTTCCTCGTCCATCGGGAACGAGCTCACCAGCCAGTAGTGCTCGCCATCGGTGAACGAGCGCGGCTCCTCCGAGGGGGTGGGCTCCCAGATGGAGCTGACCGGCGCATTTTCGAAGTGGGTTTTGAAACGTTCGTTTTGGAAAACGTAACGTCCGTCCTCGTCCCGAATACAGACGGCGCAGGGGACGTTGCGCATGAAGAGTTCCAACTGGTGCTGGCTCTTCTTCACCGAAGCGAGCATCTGCGCATGTCGAAGCGAGTAGCGGATGGCGCGCTCCAGTTGAGTGATGTTGAGCCCGTTCTTGCAGAGATAATCGGAGGCTCCCGAGCCGAGGGCTTCGCGGTCCACTTCGGGGCTGTCGTGTCCGGTGAGCAAAATGACCGGTTGCTCGCAGCCCATGTTGATCGCTTCGCGCAGGAGGTCCAGACCCGTGCCGACACCGAGGTTGTAATCGAACAAAGCCACGTCGTGCTTTCTGGCTGCGACCGCCGCCAACCCCGCTTCATACGTGGGACACCAGACGAGTTCGTAGCGGGCGAACGAGGCTTTTTTCAGAATACGCTCAAGATAAATATAATCATCCTCCTGGTCTTCGACCACCAATACATGGATTGTTCTAAGGGTCTCGGAAGCCGGGAGGATTCGGGAGGCTAATGTGGTGGAAATCACAAGGCTAACGGTAGGCTGGGGATAGAAACTGTTCCCGTCCAAAATATAGTAATTTTATGGGGACTGCCATCAGGGCGTTTCCCCATGAGCAGGATTTTTCTTCCGCGTCCGCGGGGAGGAATTCCCATGCGCCGCACGACGTTTCCCTCGGTGGCGGCCCGGGAGGTCAGTCGGTATGATCGATGCGCAACCTTGCAATAAATAACATCATGAAAACCTACCTTCGAATCATCAGCACCAGTTTCGTCCTGCTCCTTGGCACGGGCGCCATTCTTTTCAGCACCGGCTGTGCGGGCACGGCGGACCGGGAAAGCACGGGTGAATACATCGACAACTCCGCCATCACCGCGAAGGTGAAATCCGCACTCGCTTCGGATGACATGGTCAAGGCGCGTGAGATCAACGTGGATACATTCCGCGGCACCGTGCAATTGAGCGGCTTCGTCAGCACGTCCGCCGAAAAGGACCGCGCGGGTGAGATCGCCGCCGGGGTACAAGGCGTGCGCGAGGTGAAAAACCATATTACCGTCAAGTAAGCGGCACATTTCCGTTTGCTCCTTCGTTGGTCCCGCCGCCGGCACGATATGTGCCGGCGGTTTTTTTATATGTGAGCGATCGCACCCAAGCCCGACCGGAATGTTCGCCCGTCTTGGGGTGAAAACCTACTTGCGCGGCGTCGCGCCGAAACGGCGGGCGATGGCCGGCGCGGAGCCGGGCACGGGCTCTCCACCACACAATTAGCTGAGGGTGGGGCGCTTTCGTATCCGTTCTGCAGGATTCCCGGTCATGGTGTTTTTGATCGCGGAAGTGGTCTTTTTTCGCGCCCGATCCCTCCTTGGGGCTGTCGCCCGATATCC
>JANJTQ010000147.1 GCA_024711005.1 Opitutaceae bacterium
CAGACTCGTGGCGGGACGCGAGGTCAGGCCCGTGCTGTCGCACGTTATGGCCACAGATTCGTGAACCGAACGAAAATGCTTCGGCCTGACTCCCATCGCCGGACTGGCCACTCCGTGCACAACTGTGTTCCGACCGGAACACAGTTGTGCACGGGGATTATTTGATCCTGTCGAGTTTGGTCTGGTGATCGGTGCGCATGCCGACGTCGGTCCGTCGCCAACCGCGTTTTCTACGAACACACCGGAACGCCCGTCGCCGACTCGCCTTACGACATCCTGTTCAATCAGCGCACGAAGTTGTTACGGCGACCCCATGCGAGGCCCCGGCCCCGCGCCACGCCGGCCAACTCGTGCACAACTGTGTTCCGACCGGAACATAGTTGTGCACGGGGAATTTACTTGATGAGTGAGGCGCAAGCCCTGCCAAACGCCGTCCGTCTGCTCCAGCAGGTCGTAGAGCACTCCCCAGTTCCTTACCTGCTCGGGCACGGTGCTCTGTTGGTCGCCGCTCACACCGGACGCGGGTGGTTTGCGGATGGGAGCCACAGCGGGTCGGGGCGTTGTTGTTGGTTGATAGAGTTTAGCCTCAAGCCAGAAGGCATCTTCCGAAGACCAGTCCCCTTCGGATCAATGATCTTGAGGGTCCACATGCTTAATCTTGAAACATGTGTGTGGACTGCGAGTGACCGGTGATCCCTCCGCCGGCGGGATTTTTTGCGCCTTCATCAGGCAAAGCTTGACCGAGTTCCCAATATGGGAACGTTACCTCGAATAACGCATGCGCATTATCTCCCGCAAAACGCTCAAAGATTTTTGGGAGAAACACGCCCATGCCGAATCCGCACTCCAAGCCTGGTTTCACGAAGCCAAGCACGCCGACTGGAAATCCTTCGCTGACATCAAAGCCCGCCACCGCTCCGCCGACTCGTTGCCCGGTAATCGGGTCGTGTTTAACATCAAGGGCAACACCTACCGCCTGATCGTTCGCATCCATTTCAACACCCGCATCGTCTTCATCCGATTCATCGGCACCCACGCTGATTACGACAAGATCGACGCCACGAAAATCTAGCCCCGCTCGCCACCATGAAAGCCAAAGTCCTCAAAACCGACCGCGAGTATAAAGCCGCCCTCACTTACATCGAACGCCTCATGGACGAACCCACGCCCGACGAAGCCGAACTCGAGCTCTGGTCGTTACTGGTTGAGAACTACGAGGAAACCCACTTTCCCATCGCCAAACCCGACCCCGTGGAAGCCATCCGCTTCCGCCTGGAGCAGTCCGACTCCAAACCCGCCGACCTGATTCCCTACCTCGGCACCAAAAGCCGTGTATCCGAAGTGATGAGCGGCAAACGCCCCCTGAGCCTGGCAATGATCCGAGCCCTCCATCGGGGATTAAAAATCCCCGCCGAAGTCCTCATCGAAGAACCCACGCGCTCAGTCAAATCCACCCGCCCAAACCGCAGGAATCTTCACGCAACGGCCGCAAAGTAGCCGACAGCTAAGCATGTCGCTAGCTGTTAATTTTCTCCTCGGCGGGCTCCACCAGTCCCGGCCTGGTTCGGCCGGGCCGGAAATGGGTCCGCGACGTTTCTCAGTTTGGGGGTGAGCCGATCTTGCCGGCGGGAGCGACTCGGTCACGGTGGCCATGCGTATGTTTTCCCCTGTCTTGAGAGGGTTGCTGTTTTGGCCGGCCGGCACGGTGCTGTTGCTCGCGCACGGCGCTTTGTTGGTCGCCGCTCACACCGGACGAGGGCGGTTGTTTGCGGTGGCAGGATGCGCGGTCGGGCTGGGTTTGATCTTCGCCGGCGTGGCTGGCGAGCGGCGGCGCGCGTGGCTGCGGTGGGGCATGATCGGCGCGTTCTTCATTGGAGTGTCGGGGTTGGGGATCGTCATCGCATGGGCGCCAGACGGACGCGCGGATACTTCGACGCGGGTTCAGAATCGTTACGTCGACGACAAATGGGACTACCGCCGTTATGCGCTCGGCAATCTCGTGCCCGAGCTTGATCAGTTTCGCCTGGGGGTTCGCCTGATCAGTCGACTGGATCCACTTTTCGACGAGGCGCAGGCGGCGCGGCTGTCAGGGTGGACAACCGCGATCTATGACGAGTTGGAGACGGACGCGGGGTTTCGTGCGCTGGGTTCGGCCATGCCTCATGCGTATAAAAACCTGCGAGGCGGCGACGCGATGTCGGGTCACTACTACTTGTATGTGCCAAGGCGGCTGAATCGGGCCGAGCCTCAGCCGGTTCTCGTTTTCCTGCATGGCAGCGGAGGAAATTTCAAAGCCTACACCTGGCTGCTCGCCAAGGTGGCGGACCGAGTGGGGTGCGTCGTCGTCGCGCCGAGTTTCGGAATGGGAAACTGGAGCGCGCCGGAGAGCCGTCGCGTGGTAGAGGCGGCGCTGGCGGACGCGGGGCGGGTGGTGGCGCTGGATGCGTCCCGACAACACGTGATGGGACTGTCGAACGGCGGTCTAGGCGTGTCGCAGGTCGCGGCGGATGCGGGCGAGCGTTTCGCGAGTTTGGTCTATCTCTCGCCAGTGTTCGATGAAGGTGCGCTCACGTCCGCCGCATTTAGGACGAAGTGGCGGGGGCGGCACGTGCTGGTGTTGAGCGGAACCGAGGACAATCGAACCCCTTTCGACTATGTTTCCGACGAGGTTGTCACGATGCGCGCAGGCGGGGCGAAGGTGGAGCTGGTGGAGTTTAAGGGTGCGGACCATTTCTTGTTTTTCAGCCATGAGGACGCGGTGCTGTCCCGGCTCGAAACTTGGCTGGCGGAGCGAATGGGGCCCGCGAGGTAGTGGCTGTTTGGATCGGGCAATCGTTTTCGTTCTCGTACTCTTTCTCGTTCTCTCGGTTTCGGAGGAGGGGAGAACGAGAACGATTACGAGGAACGAGAACGAGTCGGCGTTAAGCCTGCTTCGGACCTTGGTTTTAAATCCAAGGTGGGGCTTCTCTGTGTAACCTTTGTGCCTTCGTGGTGAATCGGTTTGGGGCGGTGGGATGGCGGGCTGGATTCGAGAAAAACTGCACCGGCGCGGAGCGGAGTCCTCGCCCTACCTTCCCGGCGGTTTGTGCGGGGGCGGCGTGACGGGTCACGCCGTCGAAAGCGGCGAGAACTCACCGCACTCCATATCGGAGGGGCTCGGTTCTGATTCTTCCGTGTGATTTCGTGTGTTCCGTGGGCAAAACGGATAGGCGGCCTACACGGATCGATAAAATCGTTCTCGTTCTCGTTCTCTCGGTTTTTTCGGAGGGAGAACGAGAACGATTACGAAGAACGAGAACGAGTCGGAGGGCGGAATTAGGCGGACTCGGGAGCTTCCGGCGGGATCGGCGGGGTGCTGCCGGCGGCGGCCGCTTGCTCTTCGTCGCTTTCGACCACTCTCGCGATGCTCAGGAGTTTGTCGCCTTCGGCCAGCGTCAGAAGCTTCACGCCTTTACCGCCGCGGTTCACTTCACGGATCGTGTTCACCGGACAACGCACGCTTTGGCCCTTGGCCGTGAGGAGCATGATTTCGTCCGTATCCTTCACGCTCAGCGCGCCGGCGATGTTGACCGAGCCGTCTTCCGGCAGGTCGATCGCCCACACTCCCGTGCCGCCTCGATTGATGAGTCGGTAATCTTCGAAGCGCGTGCGGACACCCAGGCCCGCCTGGCTGGCGACGAGGAACTTGCTCGTGTGGTCGACCACTTCGAGGACGTCCAGGTAGTCGCTGTCCAACTTGAAGCGCATGCCGGTGACGCCCGCCGTGGCCCGGCCGGTGTCGCGGAAGAGGACTTCCCCGTTTTCGGCTTTCTCGCGGAAGCGTACGGCGAGACCTTGGTGCGAAACCAGGATCAACTCGTCGTTGCCCGTGGTGAGCACGCAGCCGATCACGGTGTCGCCCTCGGCGAGGTTGATGCCGATCAGGCCGCTCTCGCGGGTGGAGTTCGTGTAGTCGGCCAGCGCGGTCTTCTTAATAATACCTTTCTTCGTCGCCATGACCAGGTAGCGGTCGGGGGCGAAGTCGCGGGTGGTGATCATCGCGGCGATCTTCTCGCCTTCGTCGAGCGCGAGGAAACTCTTCACCGATTTGCCCTTGGTGGTGCGGGCGCCCTCGGGCACGTCGTAGACTTTCTTCGCGAGGCATTGGCCGTGGCTCGTGATGAAGAGAATGTAGTCGTGCGTCTCGGCCGTGAAGAGGTGCTCCACAAAATCCTCTTCGTAGGTCTCGGTGCCGATGATGCCTTTGCCGCCGCGTCTCTGCGAACGGTACTCGGCCACGGGCGTGCGCTTGATGAATCCGAGGTGGGAGACGGTGATGACGCAGCCTTCGTTGGGGATGACGTCTTCCATGCGGAATTCGCCGGCGGCGGCGACAATCTGCGTTTTGCGCTGGTCGCCGTATTTTTCCTTCATTTCCAGCAACTCGGTCTTGATGACTTCGAGCAGGCGGGATTCGGAATCGAGGATCTCGCGGAGGTAGGCGATGAGGTTTTGGAGTTCGAGGTATTCGGCCTCGATCTTGCCGCGCTCCAGGCCGGTGAGTTGGTAGAGGCGGAGTTCGAGGATGGCGTCGGTCTGGCGTTCGGAGAGCGGATACTTGGCCATCAACCGCTGCTTGGCCTCCTCGCGGTTTTGCGAGGCGCGGATGATCTTTACGAAGTCGTCGAGGTTATCGAGGGCGATGATGTAGCCTTCGAGGATGTGCGCGCGGTCGAGGGCCTTTTGAAGACGGAACTGGGTGCGGCGGGTGACGACGTCGCGGCGATGTTCGATGAAGCACTCGATGAGCTCCTTGATGTTCATCTGCTTCGGACGCTTCTTGTCGATGGCAAGGAGCGTGACGCCGAAGGACGACTCGAGGGCGGTCTTTTGGAAGAGCTGGTTGATGACCACGCGGGACTGTTCGCCGCGTTTCAGTTCGATGACGATGCGGGTGTTTTCGTCGGACTCGTCGCGGAGGTCGCGGATGCCCTCGATCTGTTTCTCGCCGACGAGTTCGGCGATGCGCAGGACGAGGTTGGCGCGGTTAACGTTGTACGGGATTTCCGTGATGATGATCTGCTCGCCGCCGGTCTTGGTCTCCTCGGTGTGGGCTTTGCCGCGGATGCGGACGATGCCCTTGCCGGTCTTGAGGTAGGAGAGGATGCCTTCGCGGCCGGCGATGATGCCGCCGGTGGGAAAGTCGGGGCCCTGGATGAGGCCGCAGAGATCGTCGAGGGAGATGCGCGGATTGTCGATGATCGCGCAGGTGGCGGCGATGATCTCGTGCAGGTTGTGCGGCGGGATGTTGGTCGCCATGCCGACCGCGATGCCGGTCGAGCCGTTCATCAGCAGATTCGGTAGTGCCGAGGGCAATACGGTGGGCTCGGTGGTCGACTCCTTGTAGTTGGGTGCGAAGTCGACGGTGTCCTCCTCGATGTCGGAGAGGAGGTCCTCGGCGATGTTCTTGAGGCGGGCCTCGGTGTAACGGTAGGCGGCGGGAGGATCGCCGTCGACGGAGCCTAAGTTGCCCTGCGGGTCGATGAGCGTGTAGCGCATGACCCAGTTCTGGGCGAGGCGGACGAGGGTGTCGTAGACGGAGGAGTCGCCGTGCGGGTGGTAGTTCTTAAGGACTTCACCGACGACGCCGGCGCACTTGTCGAAGCTGCGGTTGTGGAGCAGGCCTTCGCGAAGCATCGCGTAGAGGATGCGGCGCTGCACGGGTTTCAGGCCATCGCGGGCGTCGGGGAGGGCGCGCGCGATGATGACCGACATCGAATATTCGATGTAGGCCGACTGCATGATGTCGGTGATGTTGGCCGTGGAGAGTTTCTCGTTGCCGGTGTACATGTATTAAAATCGTTCTCGTTCTCGTAATCTTACTCGTTCTCGATTTCTCCGGAGTTCGATCTCAAGAACGAGAACGAGTAGGAGAACGAGAACGAGGGTGGGGAATCAGACATCCAGATACTGGACGTTGAGGGCGTTGTCTTCGATGAACTGGCGGCGGGGCGGGACTTCGTCGCCCATGAGCAACGTGAACAATGCGTCGGCCTTGGCGGCGTCGGTGATGTCGACCTTGAGGAGGCGGCGCTTCTCGGGGTCCATCGTCGTCTCGAAGAGCTGCTTCGGGTTCATTTCACCGAGACCCTTGTAGCGCTGGATGTGGAGACCCTTGCGTCCGTTGCCGCGGATGTGGGCAACGATATCGAGGGGCGAGGGGAGTTCGACGCGCGTTTCGCTCTTCTGGCCGGCGTTTTCGGTGATGGCGTAGCGCGGTTCCGGCGTGGCGGTGAACTGGTTGATCTCAAGCCCGACGGCGGCGATGGCGCGGAGGAGCTTGGCCATTTCGTTGGACTCGAAAATCTCGTGCAACGTGACGCGGCGGATCGGGCCGGTGGGCTTGGGCGCGTCGGCGGCGAGATCGGCATCGAGGCCTTCGGCGGCGATGAAGGCGGCGCGGGCGTGTTCGTCGGCGAGGAACACATGGGTCTCCTTGTTGCCTTCGCGGATGCGGGCGATGTAGCGCGGGAGGACCTGGGTGACCTTGTCATGCTGATCCAAATACACCGGCAGTTCGACGCCGTAGCGGGTGACGCCGCCGCCGAGTTTTTCCAGCGCGGCGAGGTTTTCGACGATCTGGTCGATCTGCGCTGCGGTGAAGACGTGTCCGTCCTTCATGCGGGTGAGCACGACATCCTCGGAGCCGAGTTCGAGGAGGATGCGGTTGAGCTGTTCGTCGTTGTCGACGTACTGCTCGCGCTTCTTGCGCTTGATTTTGTAGAGCGGGGGCTGGGCGATGTAGATGTAGCCCCGCTCGATCAGGCCCTTCATCTGGCGATAGAGGAATGTGAGCAGGAGCGTGCGGATGTGGGAGCCGTCCACGTCGGCGTCCGTCATGATGATGATCTTGTGATAGCGGGCCTTGTCGGCGTTGAAGCCGCCGATCGAATCGTCGCCCTCGCCGATGCCGGTGCCGCAGGCGGTGATCAAGGTGCGGATTTCCTCGTTGGAGAGGACCTTGTCGAGACGGGCCTTCTCGGTGTTGATCAGCTTTCCGCGCAACGGGAGGATCGCCTGGAAACGGCGGTCGCGGCCCTGTTTGGCGGAACCGCCGGCCGAGTCGCCCTCGACGATGTAGAGCTCGGTCTGCGCGGGATCGCGCTCGGAGCAATCGGCGAGTTTACCGGGGAGGCCGCCGCCGGAGAGGGCGCCCTTGCGGACGGTCTCGCGGGCCTTGCGGGCGGCTTCGCGGGCGCGGGCGGCGTTGAGACCTTTGTCGATGATGCGCTTGGCCATCGGCGGGTTGGTCTCGAAGTACATCATGAGACCCTCATAGGTGGAGGAACCGACGACGGACTCGACCTCGGGGGAGAGGAGCTTGACCTTGGTCTGCGACTCGAACTTGGGGTCGCTGTGCTTGATCGAGATGACGGCGGCGAGACCTTCGCGGACGTCGTCACCGGTGATCTGCGGATCCTTGTCCTTGAGGAGATTGTTGGACTTGGCGAACTGGTTGATCGCGCGGGTGAGGGCGCTGCGGAAACCGGAGAGGTGGGTGCCGCCGTCCGGATTATGAATCGTGTTGGTGTAGCAGAGAACCTGATCGTTGTAGGTGTCGTTGTATTGGAAAACGACCTCGCAGTGGATCTCGATGGGTTTGTCATCGAGCATCAGCTTGGTCTCCTTGGTCATGCGGACCGGCTGCGGGTGAATCGGGTTTTTGCCCTGATTCAGCTGCTTCACGAATTCGGAGACGCCGTCCTTGTAGAGATAGGTTTCAACCTTCGGCTCGGCGGGACGCTCGTCGGTGAAGACGATTTCGAGGCCGGAATTGAGGAAGGCGAGTTCGCGCAGACGCTGGGCGATGCGCGCGGTGACGAAGACGGTGGTCTCTTTGAAGATCTCGGCATCGGGCTTGAACGTGACGTAGGTGCCGGTGCGGCTGGCCTTGCCGATGACCTCGAGCTTCTTGACGGTTTTGCCACGCTCGAAGCGCATGTGGTGAACCTGTCCGTTGCGCGAGACCTCGACCTCGAACCATTCGGAGACGGCATTGACGCACTTGGCGCCGACGCCGTGGGTGCCGCCGGAGAACTTGTAGCCGCCCTGGCCGTATTTGCCGCCGGAGTGGAGGGTGGTGAGCACCAATTCGACGCCGGGCAGGCCGGAGTCCTTGTTGATATCGACGGGAATGCCGCGGCCGTTGTCGCGAATGCTGATGGAACCATCGACATGGATGGCGACCTCGATGCGGGAACAATGGCCCGCGAGATGTTCGTCCACAGAGTTGTCGAGCACCTCGGAAACGCAGTGGTGCAAGGCGCGTTCGTCGGTGCCGCCGATATACATGCCGGGCTTCTTGCGGACAGCCTCCAGTCCCTTGAGCTGGCTGAGTTTGGAGGCGTCGTAGCTTTCTTCACCCGCCGCATTAAGGACGGGGATCGTGGAGTCGGATTGGTCGGACATTTAGTGGGGGAGAACGTGATAAAATCTAAAGGTAAAAGCGCACAGTAAAACGGGGGGGGCGACAACCCCTTTTTACGAATCCCCGATGCAATTTCGAGGTGGCTTCCGCGGTATTTAAGGTTGCGGACCTAAGATTCGGAAGTAGCGTGCCGTCCGAGTGAAACTTTCCGTCAAAGTCGATTATGCCTGCCGGGTTTTGGCCCAAATGGCCAAGTATGCCGGGACCGACGAACTCGCCCATATCGAGCAACTCGCGGAGGTTGAGGCGGTGCCTGCCAATTACCTCGTTCAGATCTTGAGCGAGTTGCGCAACGGCGGCCTGATCATCAGCCGTCGCGGCAAGCAGGGTGGCTATGCGTTGGCGCGTCCTCCGGCCGAAATCACGCTCTACGACATCGTTAAATTGATCGAAGGCGATTTGTTGGAACTCAACGGCACGGGCGAAGGGCATTCCGGACGCCGGGTAAACGCCATCTGGCGCGAAGTGCGCGCCTCGTTGGAGGCGAAGTGCAAGAGCTACTCGCTCGACATGTTTGCGGCGAAAAACGACGACGAGATGTACTACATCTGAAGTAGTGGAGTAGCGGGTGGTGAGTGGCGAGTAGCCCGAACGGAGATCGAGGTGGGTGACGAAGCGGCTCTGCCGTTCCGCTACATGGCTGATGCGTGGCAGATAAACGGATTTGACGGTCGGGGTGTGCGGGGCAGTCTCGGCGGTAATGCTTACCCCCACGCTCGAAAAGCTGTTGATTCTCCAGGATCGCGATAGCAAACGGCTGAGTTTAGAGGCGCAACTGAAGGCCGTTCCAAACGACGTGGCCGCGGTGGAGAAGAAGATCGCCGGTGAAAAGGCCGCCATCGACGACGCCCGTGCCGAAATGATGGCGTTGGAGGCGAAGAAAAAGCTGTTGGAGACCGAGATCGGCTCCGCCGAGACCAAGCTCTCCAAATACAAAACCCAGCAGGTGCAGGTACGCAAAAATGACGAATTTCAGGCGCTGGGGTTGGAGATCGAGCACACCGAAGCCGCCATTGCGGCACTCGAAGAGCAGGAACTCGAAGTCATGTACGCGATCGACGAAGCGAAGAAAAAGTTCGCCGGGGCCGAGGCGGTTTTGAAAGGCAATATCGCGGGTCACGAAGGGCGTATTCGCACGCTGCGTGAGCGCGAAACCAATCTTTCCGTCGAACTCAAGGCGATGCAGGCCGAAGTCGCCGCAGCCCGCACGCCGATCGAGGAGCCTGCGCTGCGGTTGTACGATCGCATCGCGGCGCGCCAGCAGCCCGTGTGTGTGGCCTTGCGAGGCGACAAATGCGGAGGCTGTCACCTGAAGGTGTCATCCGAGGTGGAGTCGGCCGTGCGCGGCAAAGGCGACGGAAGCCTGGTCACCTGCGACCAGTGCGGGCGCATTGTCTGGCGGGATGTCTCGTAAGGAACGATTGCGGAACTCTGAAGGGTAGGGACGGACCGTTGGGCCGGCCGGCGTTGCGCCCACCCATTGTTGATCCACGCGCTCGGCCGGCCCAGCGGTCCCGCCCTGCCTCAAACCCCAAATGAACCGGCCTTTCGACATTGGCCACTGGACATTGGTCATTCGGCGACCGTAAGGTCTTCCCTTGGTTTTGGGGCCGGGTTGTCGCTCCATTGTTCTTTGATCCATGGAGAGGAAAGTCCGGACACCGCAGGGCAGGATGCCGCACGAGCTTCAGGGCAAGTGCGGGCGGCGCGTTTCAAGGCGCGTCGACGGAAAGTGTCACAGAGAATATACCGCCGCGCGGGCAACCGCGCGGTAAGGGTGAAAAGGTGGGGTAAGAGCCCACCGCGTTTCCGCGCGAGCGGGACGGCACGAAAAACCCCGTCCGGTGCAAGGCAAAATAGGTGGCTGGGCGGCTCGTCCAATAGCCACGGGTATGCCGCATCTATCCCAAGCTTCGCGAAAGCGGAGCGACGGTAGGCAGGGCCTTCGCAAGAGGGCCTTGAGAGAAATGACAACCGCCCGCTGCAAGGCGGCGCACATAATCCGGCTTACAGGCCCCAAAACCAAATTTTTAATCGAGAGAGTCTCGCGTAGCCACGAACGCCGAGCTGTGAGCCGTTAGCACTACTCCGTTAAGTCTACGCCCGACGTCCGAGATGGAGACCCGACGACCTCGTCGGGCCTCCAAGCCGAGCCCCCGCCCGGACTTAACCGAGTAGTGTTAGGCCGTGTTTTCGAAGTAAAGGTCTCCGGAGCAAGCCCGAGGAGGCATATCGAAATGTCGGGTCAAATCTTCCAGCTCTGAAGGATCTTGATGTAGTTGGCGCGCTCGTGCGCCTCCGGGTCGGGGCAGCGCTTGAGGTTGAGCGCACCGCGCACCTTCGAAAGATCGAGGTGTTCGTGATCTGCCATCCAGCTGCGCAGACCTTCCAACATCGCCGGGATCACACGGGGTCCGTTCTCCAAGAGCACGGACACCACTTGGACGACGTGCGCGCCGCCCAGGATCGCTTTGATCACATCTTCCGCGGTGTGGACTCCGCCGCCGCATGCAAGCGAGCCTTTGACCTGCGGTGACAGAATGGAGAGCCAGCGCAACCGCAGGAGCAGTTCCGACGAATGGGAGAGCCGCAGGCGGGGGATGACGTCGAGTTCTTCGATGTCGAAATCCGGTTGGTAAAACCGATTGAACAGGACGAGTCCGTCCGCCCCCTGCTCTTCGAGTTCGGCGGCGAAGTGCGACAACGAAGCGTGGTAGGGGGAGAGCTTGACCGAGACGGGGATTTTAACCGTCGCGGTGACGTTGCGAACGATTTCCAGGATGTCGCCTTCGATGTCCTCGCTGGAGAAGGCGGGGTCGGTGGCGAGTTGGTAGGTGTTGAGCTCAAGGGCGTCGGCGCCCGCCGACTCAAGACGACGGGCGTGATCGATCCAGCCGCCCGGACGACGTCCGTTGAGCGAGGCGATGACCGGGATGGTGAGCGTGGATTTGAGGCGCTCAAGGGTGCGCAGGTAGGCGACGGGGCTGAGTTGATAATCGTCGAAGTGCGGGAAGTAGGAGGTCGCTTCGTAGGTGCTCTCGGCGGGGGTTTCGAGGAGGTGGAGCAAGGCCTCTTGTTCCTGCTCGATCTGCTCCTCGAACAGCGAGTGCATGACCAACGCGGCGGCACCGGCTTCCTCCAGCCGCCGGGCTTGGTCGAGATCGTCGCAAAAAGGCGAGGCACCCACGACGATGGGATTGCGCAGGGTAAGGCCGAGATAGTTGGTTTCGAGATTCATGGGGGAAGTTTAACCACTAATGAACACTAAAGGGCATTAATGGCGGAGAGCGGGCCGAGGGGCGGAGTTCCGGAGGATTGCCACAAAAAGGACAAAGAAGCGTCCGTGATGCGGGACCTTGCGTTGCGCCTGGGCGCGCGAGTCGTTTTCGGAAGGATGCTTTGTGTCGTTGTCGGTGTCGTTATCGTTATCCGTGTCATCTGGCGGGGGGGTGGCTCGGGCCGAGTCTGTGAACGA
>JANJTQ010000203.1 GCA_024711005.1 Opitutaceae bacterium
TTTTTACCTGAGCCTTCGCGCCACCTTGCCGAACGTCACCTACCTGACAATCGCCCATCGCAGTACCTTGCGCGCGCTGCACTCCAGACACTTCCGGGTGTTGACGCATAAAGATGGAACCCACCACCTGACAGAGGTTAACACCGGAATGACCAACTGGTAACGACATTTACGCCCGCCGATAAAAATTATCGAAGTCGCGCGGTTTTAAGAATTGATACGCAGTCTCAACTACTGCATTCCTCGTCACTTTGACTATGCCTACCACTTTTACTTTCGCCTTTCTGATGGGCCAATCGCCGATGGAGCTCTTCGCTTCCGGCGGCCCGATAATGTGGCCTATTTTGATCGTGTCATTCCTCGCCGTGACCGTGGTCGTGGAGCGCACGATTTTTCTGTTTCGGGAAAGCTCCACCCGTGAGCCCGAGGTGGTCGAAAAGATGTTCGAGTACGTGGAAAGGCACGACACGGAGCGGGCGGTCGCCCTGGGCAAGAAAAGCCCGGATTACGTCGCTCGCATTCTCGTCTACGCCCTCACCCACCGGGAGCACTCCCTGCCCAACGCGTTCATGCGCGCGGCCAACAGGGAACTCGCCCGGTTTCAGCAGGGAATGGCTTGGCTGGACACCTGCATCACCGCCGCTCCGCTCCTCGGGCTGTTGGGCACCGTGACCGGCATGATGAGCACCTTTGGCGCACTTGGAGGCGGGGACATCGCCGCCAGCACCAGCAAAATCACCGGAGGTGTCGGCGAAGCACTCATCGCCACCATGTGCGGTCTGGTGATCGCGATCCTTGGCCTCTTTCCTTACAACGTCCTCAACGCTCGTATCGAAGCCGCCAAGCACGACATTTCCGACGCCTCAAACGCCCTTGAGGTGATTATCAAGAAGGCCGCCGCCACGTGCCAGGACTGCCCGGCCTCACTGCCGCGCCCCTCGCCCGCAGCCCCGTCGCCTCGCGCATGAGCGGCTCCTTGCACGATTCTTTCGCCAGCGCCCCCAAACGGGCGCGTATCGAGATCATCCCGCTCATCGATGTGATTTTCTTCCTGCTGGCCACGTTCGTGCTGTTCACGCTCTCGCTCGATAAATCCGGCGGTCTGACCGTCGCGCTCCCCGCCACCGAAACCGGTCAGACCCGCGCCGTCGAAGATGCCGTCACGTTGACCCTGACCGCCGAAGGCACCCTCGCGTGGGATATGGAACCCGTGACGTTGGACGAGTTCATCGCCCGCCTACAGGCCTACAAACAAACCACCCCTGATCCGCGGGTGCTCATCAACGGCGACGAAAACGCCCAGTTTTCCCAAGCCCGTTACATGATCGACGAGATCCGCAAGGCCGGCATCTCGCGGATCCTTATCGAAACCCGCATTCGGGGCACAGCTGAAGGGCTGAAAAACTGAAAGGCTGAAAGAAAAACCGGCTCCGACGCGTATGCCCAAACCTTCAGACCTTCAGACCTTCAGCTCTTCAGCCCTTCCCGTAAAGAAGGCGCGCATCGAGATCATCCCGCTTATCGACGTGATCTTCTTCCTGCTGGCCACCTTCGTTCTCTTCACCCTCTCGCTGAACAAAATCCAGTCGCTCCCCGTGGATCTTCCCCAAGCCGCGGTTGCCGCCCGAAGCAGTGCCGACGACGAAATGGTCGTGTTGCAAATTTCGGAAACCGGCACCGCCTACTGGAACAAGGAACTCATCACTTCCGGCGAAATCCCCGGCCGCCTGTTCGACTACAAAGCCACCACGCCGACCCCGCGCGTGCTCATTTCCGGCGATGACAAGGCTCTTTATGGCGATGCCGTCCGCGCGCTCGACGAGGTTCGCAAGGCGGGCATCACCCAGGTTTCCATCGAGACCGCATTTCGGTCCACCGGCCGCTGATCCGCCCATGAAACGCGATCTACTCATCGGTTTTATCGTGGCCCTGCTCGTGCATGGCGGACTCGGACTCAGTGGCGATTTTTTCAAAGTCCAGCCCACGCCAGCGCCGGTTGACGAAACCATCCCCGTCATCGAACTGACCCCGCTCCCACCCGACGAACCCGATGTCGTCGAACTCTCCGAGCCCTCTGGCGAAGCCGGCGGTGAACTCTCCGATATCGTCCCGCCGATGCAGGCCGACACGCCTGCTCCGACTGCGTCGACCTTTGTTCAGCAGATTCAGCCCCCGCCTCCGCCCGGCATCACCCGCCCATCCGGCGTTACCATTATCCCAAGCCGCCTCGGCGGGGCCGCGATCGGCACCGGCTCAGGCAATGGATTCAAGAACCTCTTCGACCTGGCCAGCCTGGATCAACCTCCGGTCGCTCGTGTGCAGGTGCGCCCCGTCTATCCCTACGGAATGAGCCGGGCCGGCATCAACGGCGAGGTTGTGGTCGGCTTCATTGTGGATTCCGCGGGAAATGTGCGAAGTCCCTACATCGTGAGTTCCACGCATCGGGAATTCGAAGCGGAAGCCCTGCGCGCCGCCGCCCGCTGGAAGTTCAAGCCCGGCCGAAAAAATGGTGCGAACGTTAACACCAGAATGCTCCTGCCTTTCGTCTTTAACATCTCGGGCAACTGACCATGACGCTGCTCCGCATCACGCTCGCCTTTCTGGTCCTGGCCCTCCCTGTCGTCGCCTCCGCGCAAACCCCCGCGCCGCAGGTCTCCGAAGCGATCGCCGCCGAACTCGGCAAGCTCCGCGAACTCACCGAAGCAAAAAGCTATGCGCCCGCCCTCGTCTTGATTGACCGTCTGATGGCTTCCGCCGCAGCCGAGAGCTACGACCGCACGCTGCTGTCCCAAATCAAAGCGCAAATTTTTCTCACGGAGGGAAACTACACCGCGGCGATTGCACCCCTTGAGGAAGCCCTTCGCCTTGGCGAACGCTTGGGACACCTGCCCGAGTCCACGCAGCGCGAATCGCTGTTTCTGCTCGCCCAACTCCACCAGCAGCAGTCCGCCGAGGCCAAAGATACCGACCTCCGCCGAAAACACCTCGACCGGTCCGCCGATTACCTGCGCCGCTGGCAAGCCCGTACACCGAAGCCTACGCCAGAAGGACAACTCTTCGCCGCGTCCCTGTTGTATCAGCAAGCCACGATCGACCCCGACCATCCCGATGCAAACACGCTCCTCGCGGCACGACGCGCGGCCGAGGACGGATTGGTTCTCCAGATCAAGCCGCCCACCTCGCTCTACATCCTGATCCTCGCCGCGCTCCAACAATCCGACGATCATTCACACGCCGCCGAGATCCTTGAATTGCTTGTCGAACGGGATCCCGACAACCGGAGTTATTGGCAGCAGCTTACGTCCACCTACCTGGCCCTCGCCGGCTCGACCAAAAACGAACGTGAAGCGGACCGTCACAATCTGCGCGCCCTCCTTGCCCTCGAACGCGCCCAAGCCCGCGGACACCTCAAGTCGCCCAAGGAAAACTTCAACCGCGTCGCCCTGCACCTGAGCCTTCGGCAAGTTGATCCCGCCATTGCCCTGCTTGAAGAAGGCCTTGCAGACGGAACCATCGAAAATCTCCGTCGTAATTGGGAACTGCTGGCCTCCACCTACCAGCAAACTCGGCGTGACGCCCAAGCCATCGACGCCCTCGAAAACGCCGTCATCAAACTCCCCGAGGAGGGCCAGCTGGAATTCATGCTCGCGCAGCTCCTTTACGCCGCAACCCGGGTCGCCGACGCCCGCCGACACCTCGAACTCGCCGTTAGAAAAGGACGGCTCGACCAACCGGGCCAGGCTCGACTCTTCCTTGCCTACACCGCCTACGAACTCCAGGGCTACGACGACGCCCGCCGCTGGGCCCGCGATGCCGCCGGCTTTGACGACGTCAAAAAGGACGACCTTGCCCGACTGACCAAGGCCATCGACGACGCTCTTCGCGCCCGACCCGACGATGTATCGAAAACCTGATTACACGCCACGTTCATGAATCGAATCTATTTTCTCGCCCCTCTCCTAGGCCTCATCGTCTTTGCCGGGATCCACGCCTGGTCGCAAAGCGGACAGCAGGAGCGGATTGAAGCCCGTCAGATCGCGCTCAAGGCGGAACAGGAAGCGCGGCTCGCCGCGGAGCGCGAGGCCCGTCGTATTGCCATCGCTGAGGCCATGCAAGTGCAGGCACAACGCAAAAAAGAGCGCGCCGAACGGGACGTCCGCGAAGCCGCCGAGCGCGAAGCCCGCGCCGCCGCCCTCGATGCGCGCGACCAAGCTTTCCGGGAGCAGGATCGCCTGACTCGCCAGATGGAACGCCTCAAGCGCGAGATCGCCACCGAGCAGGAAGCCGTCAATCAGCTTCAGTCCCAGTTCGACGCCGCGCTCGCCGAGCAAACTTACTTGAAAGACTTCGTTCCCTTGGCCCGCGCCAATGCCGCCGAGCTTCGGCGGGTCTTGGAACAAATCGCCGCCGCCGAAGCCGCCCGGTTGAAGCAGGCCGCCGAAAACTCGAAAAAATAGTCCTAGGACTCCACTCCATGAACCGCCTTTATCTGATCGTCCCCGTCATTCTTCTCGCTCTCTTCGGCGGGCTTTATTGGCAACATAGCCAAACCTCGGCCCGACGGGCCGCGGCGGAAGCCGCCGAGATCGCCGCCGCGCAAGAAATCGAGGCGGCGAAAAAAGCCGAAGCCGAACGTCAGGCACGGGAGGATGCGGAGAAACGCGCCGCCGAACGTCGCGCCGAGGAAGAAAAAAAGGACGCGGAAAAGCGTGCCCGATACGAAGAAGAGAGTCGCCGGATCGCCGCCGAGACCGCCCGCTACACCGCGAAAGTTGCGGAACTCACCGCAGAGGCCGCCGTATTGGAAAAGCAACTCGCCGATTTGCGCACCCGTCGCCAGACGCTCAACACCGACAGCTTCGCCCTTGCCCGCGACGTGGAACTCGCCCGCATCGCCAAGCGTAACGCCGAGATGGAGATCCAGCGTCTGACCCAGATGATCGCCCGGGAAGCCGGCGGTACCACCCTCGCCCGCGCTCCGCGTTAAATCGGCATTCACGCGGATAACCCCAATACGGTTCGCCGTTTACGGTGTTTGTCCGGCTTGAAAATGGTCGGGACGGAGAGATTCGAACTCTCGACCTCTACAACCCGAATGTAGCGCTCTACCAGGCTAAGCTACGTCCCGAATATCCATTTTCCTGCTCCGGAGGAACAAGGTTGCGAAGGCAAGCGGGCGACTTTCCCGCCTGCAAACAAAATCTTCAAAACAACACGCGGTCGTTCACCCCTTTCGGGATTTCGGCCAAATGAGCGGGAACCTTCATGCCCCCTCCACGGGAAAAAACCGGAATATTGCCTCGCCCGTTGTGCGTAGCGCCGGATCGACTAACTTCTTTCATGAGCAAGGCATTTGTTCGCGAAGATGATATCGGCGAAGAGCCGGTGGTTCGCCGAATGGCGTCCCCGCTCGCGCCCGGAGAAAAAAACTACCTCACCCCGGTCGGTGCGCATCGCTTGCGCGAGGCGGTGGCCGAGTTGAAACACGAGCGCGCCGCGCTGGCTGTGCCGCCGGTTTCAGCCGATGCCCGAAGAGAACTTCTGGAGATCGATCAACGCGTGCATTATTTCGAGGAAAGCCTCCGCACCGCCGAAATTGTCCCGGTACCGGATCAACCTTGGGACGTCGTGCGCTTTGGGGCGACGGTGGTGGTACGCGACAGCGATGGAGAGGAATCGAGATACCGCATCGGCGGCGTCGACGAAGCGGACCTTTCGCCGGATTGCGTGAGCTGGCGCGCCCCGATCGCGCGCGCGTTGCTCCACGCCAGGCTCGGTGAACGGGTCGAGTTTGATTTCCCCAAAGGAAGCACCGAGTTGGAGATTGTCTCCATTTCGTATGAATGAAGGGACCGCGTTCGGGAGGCAGCGCAAACATAACCTGGTGCCAGGCCGGCTTGGCCGGTGCGCGAAGATCGCCTCATGAGGCAGGGACGGACCGCTGGGCCGTACGCTCCGTCAGGCTCATTGTGAACCTTGAATGCGAACAAGAATTATTCGTTCCGCGCTTTGTTCTTCCGGTAGAGGTCCATGTATTTCGGCGCGAGCTTCTTCAAGTTCGCAATACGGGATGCGTCCGATGGATGAGTGGACAGAAACTCCGGAGGCTTGGCCCCGCCCTTTTCCGCCATTTTTTTCCAGAACGACGCGGCGCTGCGGGGATCATAACCGGCGCCGGCGGCAAACCGAAGGCCCACCGAGTCCGCCTCGGTTTCATGCAGTCGTGAATACGGCAACGCGAAACCTACCTGGGTGCCGACTCCGTAGGCGGCGAGCGCCATGTTGCGTTTCGCGGGGTCCACATCCTTCACTTCCATGCCGATCATCGCGAGCAATCCCACTCCCGCGATCGCGTAGTTTTGAGAGGTGCGCTCGGCGCCGTGTCGGGAGGTGACGTGAGCGATCTCGTGTCCGATCACGATGGCGATTTCGTCGTCGTTGGCAGCGAGGTCGATAAGGCCGGTGTAGACGCCGACCTTGCCACCGGGCAGGGCGAAGGCGTTGACGTCGGGTGAATCGAATACGACGAACTCCCATTGCGCGTTGGGAATTTCGCGACCGACGGAGGCCGCGATGCGTTTTCCGATACGGCGGATACGGGTGTTAACCTGACGATCCGTGGAGATCTTCTCCTCTTTTTTTATCTGTTCAAAAGCAGAGAGGCCCATCTTCGCTTCCTGCGATGGCGAAACGAGCATGAGTTGCGAGCGGCCGGTTTCGTTGACCGTGGTGCAGCCGGAAAACAATCCGACGACAATCGCGACGGCTGCGGAAATGAATGGGCGTTTCATGAAGAGTAAGGGATTGGAGTCGGGCACGAGTCGGGATTATCAGGGACCGTTTGCACGCGCTTTCGTGCCACGTGGTGCTCTACGGAAAGAGATTAAAGTGCGAGGAAACCGCAATCTCGCTCTCATGGGGCAAGGACCTGCTCCTCCGATTCGTTCTTAAAAAACGAAGGGGTTAAAGGTCCGCTCATTCTTGATCGTGGTGAGCGGGCCATGTCCGGGCGCGATCACCGTCTCGCCCGGCAGTTCCAACATGCGTTTTACGTGTCGTTGAAGACGCTCACTGCAAAAGAAAGCGCCACCGATCGAACCGGCGAACAGGATGTCCCCCGAAATGAGCACCGGGCGCGCCGCCGATACGCCCGCGGCCCGGACGACGTAACAATTGTGAGCCTCGGCGTGCCCCGGGGTGGCAAGTGTCTCAATGTCGATATTGCCCAAGGTCGTCCGTGTGCCTTCGGCCAAGGATTCGACATCAGGGATTGCCGTTCCTGCGGGACCGTAGACCCGCACCGGCCCAAACAGGCGTCGAACGTCCGCCAAACCTCCGAGATGTTCGGTTTCGGGATGAGTGATAAACACTGCGTCGAGGTGCTTGATTCCGGCAGGCCAGACGCGCCGGAGCACCGCCGCGTCTCCACCCGAATCAAACAGAATGCCCCGGGACGATCCACACTCGGCGATGATGTAGGCGTTGGCCACGCCGATCCCGTGCGGCGTCCGCAACGGATAAAGGCAAAACGGAAGTCCACCGATCTCGGGCAACGGATACCGGCCCGAGGCCAGCGCGGAGACACCGACTTCGTTTAAATGGAGTTCATCGGCCAGTCTCCGGGTTTCGTCGGGGGTGAAATCGTAACGGTAATCGAACGCGTCGTGGATCTTTTCAACCGGCACGCCGGTTCGGGCCGCCAGTTCGCCCTCGCTCATTCGCGCGCAGCGCATGGCCTTTTCGAGCACGTCTCCGAGCTCGTCTTCCAGCGGTGCGTGTTCGATGACCATGCGGCCGAATATAGATGCGTTCCCGGACCCGGCAAGCGCGCACCCGTCCCGCTGGCGAACAACCACCCATTTCCGGTGGAAATCCCCGTGTTCTTGAGCGGGTGAAAAATGGTTTTGTTTTTTCGCGTGTCGCCGCGCAGCGTCGGCCCCTCCTATGGATTCACTGCAACAGGAAGTGCTCGATATCTTCACCCGCACGAAGGCGCTGCTCACCGGCCATTTCGTTCTGCGATCCGGCCTGCACAGCGGCCACTATTTCCAGTGCGCCCAAGTCTGTCAGCGCATGGATGCGGTCACCCGACTCGCCGAGCTGCTCGCCCCGAAGTTGGCGCCCTTTACCTTCACCACCGTGCTCGCTCCCGCGATGGGTGGCTTGGTGATCGGTCAGGAGGTCGCCCGCCAGGCGGGTGCGCGCTACGTTTTTGCGGAGAAAGAAAACGACCGTCTGGTGCTGCGCCGCGGCTTCAAGTTCGAACCCGGCGAAAAAGTTCTCATTGTCGAGGATGTGGTCACACGAGGCGGCCGCGTCCTTGAGTGCATCGACATCGTCAAGAAAAACGGCGGAGTACCCGTGGCGGTCGCCATGTTGGTGGACCGCAGCGCGGGCACGATGCGTTTCGAAATTCCCGCGATCTCGCTCCTCGAATTGAGCTTCCCCACCTATCCGGCCGACCAAGTACCCGAGACGCTTGCCGCCATTCCGATTGAAAAGCCCGGAAGCTGAGGCAAGTCGGGGGCGCCTTCATTCTCGTAGGAAGGCCGGCCAGTGCGCTTGCGCCATCCACAAAAAAGCCGCCGGAATACCCGGCGGCTTTTTTGCGTATTCCTGCGAGCCCCCAGCTCGGGGACTCCCGCGAGTTCCTTAAGCGGCAGGCTGGGTCCCGACGCTGTGCAAGGTGGCGTCGGCCGGCAGGATCACGCGGTCGCACCAATCGCCAAAGCCTTCACCTGCGTTGTGCTCCAAGGCGTAACGCTTAATGACGGGCGTAAGCATCTGGACGGCCTCATCGATCGTGATGCTCGGCGCGAAGAGACGGTTCATGCGCATGCCGTTGTAGGAAGCCCCGAGGTACAACGCGTATTTATTGGGAGCCTTGCCGACGAACGCGATCTCCGCGAGATAGGGACGGGCGCAACCGTTGGGGCAACCGGTGACGCGGAGGCTGATGGCGTCGTCCCTGAGTCCGGATTCCTCAAGGATGGTTTCAAAACGGGCGATGATGTCGGGCAACACACGCTCGCTCTCCGCGAGCGCGAGTCCGCAGGTGGGCAACGCGACACAGGAGAGCGAATTGAGGCGCAGGCCTGAGCGTTGGTTCTCCTTGTCGAGTCCATAACGGGCGAGGATGGCGTCGATGACGGGTTTCGCGCGGTCGCTGACACCGGAGATGGTGACGTTCTGGGAGGTCGTGAGACGGAAGTCGCCGCGGTGCATCTGGGCAATCTCGCGCAGCGCGGTTTTCATGGGCCAGTCGGCGACGTCTTTGATGCGTCCGCTGAGGATGTGCAGGCCGTAGAACCAAGTGCCATCGGCGCATTGGTGCCAGCCATGCGGGTCCTCGATGGTGGTGAACTGGAACGGACGAGCGGGCTGGAGCACGACGCCGGAGCGGCGCTCGATCTCGGCCTTGAACCATTCGACTCCCTTGTCCTCGACGGTGTATTTGAGGCGGGCGTGCTTGCGGTCAACGCGGTCGCCGTGATCGCGCTGCGTGGTAAGCACGGCCTCGGCGACCTTGATGACCTCGGAACGGCTGATGAAACCAATGACGTCGGCCAGACGCGGATAGGTTTTGACGTTGCCGTGGCTCATGCCCTGGCCGCCACCGATAAGCACGTCGTAACCGAGGAGCTCGCCGTTTTCAACGATGGCAATGAAGCCGAGATCCTGGGAGTGGATGTCGATGTCGTTGGACGGCGGCACGGCGACACCGGTCTTGAATTGGCGTGGCAGGTAGGTGCTGCCATACATGGGTTCCTGGGTGGGTTCGCCACCGGCGACCAGTTCCTCGTCGAGCCAGATTTCGTGATAGGCGCGGGTCTTGGGCAGCGCGTATTGGCTCCACGCCTTGGCGTCCTGGTAAACGAGATCGAGAACGGGGTGACGCTCGGGATTGGGTGTGGCGACGACGTTGCGGTTCACGTCACCGCAGGCCGCAATGGAGTCGAGCAGCACGCTGTGCATGCCTTGGATGAGCTTCTTGACGTTGCCCTTGACGACACCGTGAAACTGGAAGGTCTGGCGGGTCGTGATGCGGAGCGAGGGCGAGGCGACGGTGTCGGCCAACTCATCAAGCATGAGCCATTGCTGCGGAGTGGCCCGCCCGCCGGGAAGGCGCACGCGGCACATGAAGGCGAAGGCCTTTTCCTTGCCGGCCTTGCGCAGGGCAATGCGCTGATCGCGGTCGTCCTGCAGATAGAGGCCGTGAAACTTGGTCAGCTTCTGATTATCCTCGGCAATGGCGCCGGTGGTGGTGTCCTTGAGATCCTCGGCAATGGTGCCTCGGAGAAAATTGGATTCCTGTTTGTTGCGCTCATTGGCGGAGAGCGGCTTGGCGTCGGTGGTCATGTGAAGGCGTAAAATACACCCTGTGTCTCGCCCTTCAAGCGGGAAAATAGTTTGTTAGGTAATTTACTTCGGATTGGAGCTGGGTCGATTCTTAGTCACTTTTAATAAATAGCTTAACTTAAATTCTTACCATTTATGGTTAGTCGGGAACGGTGGAATTCCCGTGCGGCCCGCGTGCCGCTCTCGATTGCGCCGTGTACTGTTCCCTGATCATTCGTCGTCGCCTCGCCGGCAAAGAACAAGGTTCCGACAAGTGGTTTCGCCAACTGCGCCGGTCCGGCCTCACAACCCGCCACCGCATAACTATAGGCGCCGCGCGCATAAGGGTCGCGATGCCAGTCATGTGTTTTCCAGCCATTGACCTGCTTTCGCACGGTCTGGAATGGTAGCTCGAGGATCGATGCCAGTGAACCCAGAGCCGCTCGAACTTGGCGCGCCTCGGACCACCCAACGATCACGTCGGCCGCTTCGCCGGCAGCCCATGCCGTCAAAATCGCGCCCGACGGAGTGAGTGCCCACCACACGGGAAATGTCTCCCCCGGGGCATTAAGAAAGCCGGCGAAGCGGGCGTTTCGCCCTCGGATGTGCGCGGGCAGGAGTTCCCAAAAACCGGGGCGCAGGCGAAAGGTGATCCGTATCGCCTGCCCCCAGCCGAGTCGTTTGATCAGCGTTTGTTTGCGGCCAAGCCCCGGGAGGAAGGTCACTCCCCCCTCCTTCAGCACCCCCAGCGGCAAGGTCACTATGGCGGCTTTCGCCTGGAAACTTTTGGTCGCTTTTCCCGCGCCAGCCACACGTGTCAGCACCGTTACCAGACCGCGTTGCCATCGCACGGAGGTTACCGCTGTTCGCAAGCGAAGCATCACCTGCTCCTTCGGCAGCTCCCGACGTAATTGCTCGGTCAGGCAATCGTAGCGTCCGGCGATTTTGAAGTCGGTGGTATCGGCGCCACCATGAGCCTTTCGCATCGCGGCCGCACTTAACCTCGCGACCGGCGCGGCATTGAAGCTTCCCGCATAATGCTCCGCGAGCCAGCGGTCGGTCGACGACAACGATTTGGTTTTCCCCTGCAAGAATTTCGCGAAGGATCCGCCCTGCGTGCGAGCCGGGATTTTGTCCGTTACCCTGATGACCCGTTCCCAGAAATCCGGAATGCGACGCAGCGCCCCACTCTCCCGCCAGCACATCTCTTCAGAGCACGGGTACACCTCGACGCTTCCGCGTCGGAACAACGATCGAAGGGATTCGTTGCCGCCGTGCACAAACTCCGCACCCAACTCCACCGGGTGCTCCCATCCGCGCGGAGCGACCGACCAAACACGCCCTCCCACGCGATCTCGCGCTTCCAACACCAGTACGGTGTATCCACGCCGGCTCGCTTCCGCCGCCGCGGATAGACCGGCAACACCGGCTCCAATCACGATCACGTCCGCGTCCATCCAGGGATCGACCCGTGGCTGAATGGACGGTTCGACAACTCGCAGGCACGTCCGGATACCAGACGTGTTGCGCGACGCTCTTTATCACCCGGCGTGGATCACGATCACGCCGGTATCCCGTCCAATGTGGCCCGCACCAGATGGGCGAGCGCCTGCGGCGAACAGGGTTTCTGCAGAAACTCCATATCTCCCGAGGCGGATGAACGACGCCCCATCACTTCTCGATTATAGCCGCTCATGCAGATGACCTTCAGGCTTGAATTGGCCAGCCGCAGTGTCTTGGCGAGTTCGAGCCCGGACATGCCTTCGGGCATCACGACATCCGTGAGCAACAGACGGATATCATCCCGGTGTTGCTTCCAAACATCGAGGGCCTCGGCTCCCGTGGACGCCGTCAACACGGAGTAGCCGTAATTCCGCAACACGGTCAGCGTGATCTCGCGAACCGCCGCATCATCCTCGACCAACAGGATTGTCTCGGTGCCGCGGCAGGAGAGATCGCCGAAGCCCGGAGCAGTGCTGACGCTCGGAGCGGGCGAAGCGATTGGCAGGAAAATATGGAACGTCGTCCCCTCGCCCAGATGGCTCTCGGTCTGGAGCCAACCATGGTGGTTTTCCACGATGCCAAACACCATCGCCAGCCCGAGCCCCGTGCCCTTTCCGATATCTTTGGTTGTGAAGAAGGGATCGAAGATTTTCGGTAGAACATCCGGAGCGATCCCCTCACCGGTATCCGACACACTCAGGCGCACGAAGCGGCCCGCCCGTTGTCCGGGAGACGTTTTCGCCTCCTCCATGCCGATCTCCACGGTCGTCGTTGCGATAAGCAGGCGTCCGCCCTGGGGCATCGCATCGCGGGCGTTCACGACAAGGTTCATCAAAACTTGTTCGATCATGCCCGTGTCGGCCTCGACCAAGGGGAGCGACGAGGCGAGTTCAACCCGTAGTTCAATGGGTTCACCAATTAGCCGCCTTAGCATCCGGGCCGACTCCTCGATCGTTTGATTGAGGTCGACCGGCTTGAACTGCATCGGCTGCTTGCGGCTGAAGACCAGAAGCTGTCGCGTGAGATTGGCCGCGCGTTCTCCGGCGGCCTGAATTTGCTGAAGGGGCCTCTTCAGATTTTCGGGCAGATCCTCGCCGGCCAACGCCAATGAGGAATACCCGTTGATCACCGTGAGGAGGTTGTTGAAATCATGCGCAATGCCGCCGGCGAGCTGTCCGATCGCCTCCATTTTCTGCGATTGGAGCAACTGTTGCTGCAGAAGTTTCCGCTCGGTGATGTCAGTCGACACCCCGACCGCGTGCGCCACCCCGCCCGTATCGATTGATGGATACGCCCGGGTCTCCACCCAGCGGATCGAACCATCGGGACGACGGATCCGGTATTCGATACGAACTTCGCCGCCCTGCGCGAGTGTGGAAAGGGATTGGAGAACCCGATCCCGTTCATCCTCCATGATGGAAGAGACCCACATGTCGGGATGTTCATGCAGCTCCCCCACCGAACGTCCCCAGATGTGGGAATAGCCGGGGCTCACGTAAAGCAGGTGCGTTCCATCCGCGGAGGAGATCCAAAAGACATCCCGGATGTTCTCCGCCATCTCGCGAAACCGTTTCTCGCTGTCGCGCAATGCCGCCTCCGCTTGTTTACGACGAGCGCTTTCGCGGGCCGCGCGCGTGGCCTGCTCGACGGCGGCGGGCAAGCGCGAGAGGTTATGCTTGAGCACGTAATCGGTCGCGCCGTTTTTAAGGCTTTCCACCGCCCGCTCCTCGCCGATGGTTCCCGAAATAAAAATGTAGGGTACGTCGGGATAGCGCTCTCTGGCGTACGCGAGCGCATCGGTGCCGCAGTACTCAGGCAGAGTGAAATCGGACAGGATCAGATGCGGGCGGGCCCGGGACAACGCGGCGTCGAATTGCTCGAAGTTTTCCGCATAGGAGATTTCGCATGGGATCCCGGCTTTGGATAACGTACGGCGCACGAACTCACGGTCATGCGGATCATCCTCCAGGTGGACGATGGTCAGGGGCGACCGGGGGTCGTCGCCTTGCCTGATTTCTGGAGAGGGTTGCATGAGGTAAATATCCGTCGAGATCGGCCAAGCCACAAAAAGCACTGTCTGGCTGGTCACAGGCAGAATATTGGGAAAATCGTTCCGTTCGCCCACAGCAAAATCCGCATAGCGGGCACATTTTTCGAGCGAACC
>JANJTQ010000261.1 GCA_024711005.1 Opitutaceae bacterium
GCTCGTCGTCATCAGCGTGCTGATGATCTGCTTTCAGTTCTTCAACCTCTTCATCACTTCGGTCTACTATTACCTGTTCAACGACGTCGTGCCCCAGGCCTGTCTCGCGCGGTTCATGGCCCTCTTCCGCATCGTCGGAACCTGCGCCGGCGCGGGATACAACTACTTCGTCCTGAAGTATGCCAGGACCCACATGGAGGAGATCTTCCTGGGTGCCGGCCTCCTCTATCTCGTCGCCTTTCTTATGATGTGCTGGAAGGTCCGCGAGGGCTCCTATCCGCCGCCTCCGCCCTATGTTGATTCTCAACGGGGTTTCCGCGCCGCCCTCCGCACCTACGGCCAGGAGTGTTTCACGCACCGCTTCTACTGGTTGATCTTCCTCGCCAACTCTTGCGTCGCGATGACGTGGGCCTCGGGCACCTACAGCCTCATCTACCAGACCGACTACATGGGCGTCGACCTTGGCCTGATCGGCAAAGTCGGCGGCATCTGCGGCATCGTTAGCATGGCGCTCCTGTATCCGGCCGCGATGCTCGCGGATCGCGCGCACCCCCTGCGAATCCTGCTCATCGGCATGTTGCTCCAGGCGCTGCTCGCCCCCGCATCGATCACCTACGCGATGATGCGCCCCTCCTTCTCCGCCGACACCATCAACCTGTTCTACATTGCCCTGAACGTGATCGGCCTGCCCATCGGCACCCTCTATGCCGCATCCGAACTGCCCACGCTGATGAAGCTGTTTCCTTCCGATCGCTACGGGCAGTTCTGCTCCGCCAACGCCATGGTGAGATCCGCCGCCCTGATCGTCAGCGGCGTCGCCTGCGGCGGATTTCTCGACTGGACGAAGCGTTTCCACCCGGACCCGCTCTATTGCTACCGTTTCCTGCCGGTGTGGAACGCATTCTTCCAGATCGGCGCGTTTATCTTCCTCTTCCTGGTTTACCGCGAATGGAAGCGCCTCGGAGGCAAGACCGGCTTCGTCCCGCCCAGTCCGGCGCCCTCCGCCGTCCCGCCGCCTGCGCTCGAGACCGCCCCTGCCGCCTAGACCCGGCATCCGGCGCGCGCCCGGTCAGCAATCGACACATCGACCATCAGCTTCCGACTAACGCTCGGAGCGTGCCGTGTGTTACACTCCGACACCCTATAAACCCCGCCTTCGTCACCCACTATGAAAAACCCCCACCCCTTCCTCTGCACCGCCCTGCTCGCCACGACCCTGTCCCTCTCCGCCGCCAACCGCACGTGGGATGGCGAGGCCGGCGACGGGGACTTCTCCAATGCGCTCAACTGGTCCGGCAACGTCGCTCCCGCCAACAACGACTACGGCGACATCGCCATCTTTGCGTCCGCGGACATCGGCATCGTAAACGTTCCCGCTTCGCGCAGCATCAAAGGCATTTCGTTCACCGACGCGGGCTGGACGCTTTCAGGTTCGGCGTTCAGCAACCTCAACAGTCTCTCCAGCACCGGAGCCGGCATCAACACGATGAACACGGGGCTCAACGTGTATAGCTCCGGCACCAGCGTCGCCTGGTCGGTTTCCTCCGGAAACACCCTCGCTCTCACGGCCGGCTTTTATCAACGCAACAAGAACGTGAACATTTCAGGCGGAGGCGTGCTTGAGATCGGCGCCGCCATCACCGGCTTTACCGGCACCATCGGCAGCTGGGGCGTCTACATCAACGATTCCACCATCGTCCGGTTCACCACCGGCACCCCCTACCACAGCAACTCCGCCGGCGCCGTCTTCATCAACGACGCCTCCGCTCGTATCCAGATCCTCACTTCAGTCGCCGGCGCCGAGGGCATGCTCGGCGGACGCATCCGCGACAACACCGGGCTCGGTCTCGCCGTCACCGACATCGGCGGTGGCTACGTCGAGATCTCCGCCATCCCCGAGCCGTCCGCCTTCGCCTTCCTCGCCGGCGCCGCCGCCCTTGGCCTCGTCACTCTCCGCCGCAGCCGCAAAGGTAAAGAGTAACCCAATAGGTTACTCTTTGCTCGAATCGGCCGGCGCCCCCTTTTCCCTTCCAATGAGCCCCCTCCCGCTCGTCGCCGCCCGCGCCTGCAGCCTTCGACACGGCATCAATCTCAGCCACTGGTTCTCCCAGATCTACTGGGAGCCCGGCTACGTCCCCGCGCATTTCGACACCTACATCCGCACCGCCGACTTCGCGCTCATCCGTGACATGGGCTTCGATCACGTGCGCTTTGCCATCAACTGCGCGCCCATCCTCGCCTCCGCCACCGACGGGAAACTTCCCGCCGACTACCTCGCACGTATCCAGGACCAGATACACGACCTTCACGATCACGGCCTCGCCGTCATCGTGGACATCCATCCCGAGGACCCGTTCAAGAAGGACCTCGCCCACTCCGACGCCGCCGTCGCCACCTTCATCGATTTCTGGGTCCAACTCGCCGCCGCCCTCGCCGGGTTCGATCCCGAAAGCACATTCTTCGAGATCCTCAACGAACCCTGCATTCACAACGCCGCGCGCTGGAACCGCATTCAAAATCAGACCGCCGCCGCCATCCGCCGCGTCGCCCCGCACCACACGCTGATCATCTCGGGCGACGAGTGGTCCAATATCAACGAACTCCTCAAGCTCACCCCGCCCGACGACCGCAACCTCATCGCCAACTTCCACCTCTACGACCCGACTGCGTTCACGCATCAAGGCGCCGGCTGGTCGCCTCCGTGGGCGCAGTTCACCAAGGGCCTCACCTACCCCGCCGATCCGAAGTTTGTCGCCGAGTTTCTGACCAACGTCACCGACGCCGACGCACGTACGCAGCTCGCCGAGTACGTCGAGGTCAACTGGAACGCCCAAGCCTACCACGATTTCCTCCAGCCCGCCGTCGCCTGGGGTCGAGAACACGGTCTCTGCCTCACCTGCAACGAATTCGGCGTCTATAAAAAATTCAGCCCGCGCGCCTCGCGTCTCGCGTGGATTCGCGACGTCTCCGCCACCTTGTCCGCGAACGACATCGGCTGGACCATGTGGGACTATGCCGGAGACTTCGCCGTCGTCCTCAAAGAGAATGAAATCCGTATCCCCGACCACGGCGTCGTCGACGCCCTCGGGCTTCGCAACCGCGTCGGTGTTTGAGGTGCACCCGCGCCCGCCGGATGCAAACAGGCGGGCGTTTTTAGGCGGCGGAAGGCAGCCTCCCCGACTCATGCGCATTCTTGTCCTCTGTCTCATGCTCACCATCCCGTTCGTCTCTCGCGCCGCCGATCACTCGCCTGTCCCCCCGCATCCGCGCCTGCTCGCCACACCCGCAGACTTTACCCGTATTCGTTCTTCGGTTACACAGCCGGGCCCGCAACAGGATGCGTTCAACCTCCTGCTCGGCACCGCCGAGGGCGAATACGCCGAACCGCCGTTCGAACGCGTCGTTGTCGGCCGGCGCATGCTCGCCACCAGCCGCAACGCCCTCCGGCGCATCCTCAACTTTTCCCTGCTCTACCGCCTCACCGACGAACCCCGGTGGGCCGCTCGCGCAGAGCAGGAGATGCTCGCCCTCGCCGCGTTCACGGACTGGAACCCCGACCACTTTCTCGATACCGCCGAGGCCGCCACCGCCGTCGCCATTGGCTACGACTGGCTCCACGACACGCTTGCTACGGATGTCCGCCGCACCCTCCGCGAGGCTCTCGTCAAACACGCTCTCGCGCCCGGCGACTCCGACAACCTCTGGTGGCGCAGCGCCAGCAACGTCAACAACTGGCTTCAAGTCTGCGAAGCCGGCCTGACACTCGCCGCCCTTGCCATCGCCGAAGACGAACCGGAACTCGCCGCCCGCGCCGTTGCCCGCGCCCGCCGCAACGTTCCTGCCATCTTCGCCACCTACGAGCCCTCCGGCTCCTACGTCGAGGGCCCCATGTATTGGGACTACGGCACCAATTATCATCTCCTGCTCATCGAGGCCCTGCGCACCGCCACCGGCTCTGCCGGCGATCTCGCCACCAACCGTGCATTCCTCGAAAGCGCCCACGTCGTCAACGTGCTAACCGCGCCGTCGGGAGAGTTCTACAACTTTGGCGACTGCTCGCTCCGGCGCTTCTACCTTCCCGCGATGTATTGGTTCGCCCGCGAAACCGGTCGCTCCGAAATCGCCGCCCACGAACCCGCCCGCCTGCGCCGCATGTTGAACAGTCCGCGGCCCCGCCCCAGTCGCTTCCTTGCACTCTCCCTCCTCTGGATGCCAGTCGGCCCCGCGCCCGCTCCCGCCGCCCCGCCCGCCAGTTGGAAAACCGACGGTCCCAGTCCTCTCGCCGTCTTCCGCCTCGGCGAGGGGCAAGCCTCCCTCTACGCCGCCATGAAGGGCGGACGCGCCCGCATCAACCACGGCCACATGGATGCCGGCAGCTTCATCCTGGAAATCGGCGGCGTTCGCTGGGCCATCGACCTCGGCATGCCCGACTATCACGATCTCGAAAAAGTCGGGGTGCAGCTCTTCGGCAAAGACCGCTGGTCCGTTTACCTCCTCGGCCCACACAGCCACTCCATCCCGCTCATTGACGATCGCGCCCCTCACGAACAGGCGACCGCCAGCCTCCGCGCCTTCGACGCCGAAGCCCAATCCGCCTCCTTCGACCTTAGCCCGCTCTACCCCGGCCATGTCGAACAACTCCACCGCGAACTGCGCATTGATTCTCCGAATGCTGTTTCCATCCGTGACACCGTCGCCGGTGCCGCCCCCGGCTCGCGCTACCGGTTCTCCTGGATGACCCGCGCCACCGTAGAAACCGACGCGACCGGCGCGACCTTGCGCCAGGCCGGCAAAACCCTCCGCCTGGAGGTCGTTGCCGACGCCCCGTTTGAAATCGTCGACGAGGACGCCTCCCGCCCGCCCGCCACCTACGACGCCCCCCAGCCCGGCCTGCGCCGCGTCAGCGTTCTCTTCACCGTTTCGGCTCCGACTCATGCGCTCACCGTGACCGCGCAAACCATTCCCTAGGCGCTGTCTTCAAAATAAACCGATGCTACGTGAGAGGGAAACCATGCTCGGCCAAGGCGACCGAGGCGGAGGTGGGCCAGCGGCCCATGCCGCCGAGGGCAACGCCGGCCCAG
>JANJTQ010000287.1 GCA_024711005.1 Opitutaceae bacterium
TTCAAGGTGAAAAGCGGGGCGTTGATCGCACCACGGGCGACTACATGGGCATGCTCGCCACCGTTATCAACTCTCTGGCGCTCATGGATTGTCTTGAGAAAATGGGCGTTTCCACCCGCGTCCAGAGTGCCATCCCGATGAACCAGGTCGCCGAACCGTTCATTCTTCGCCGTGCCGTGCGCCATCTGGAAAAGAACCGGGTCGTCATTTTTGCCGCCGGCACCGGAAATCCGTATTTTTCCACGGACACCACCGCCGCCCTGCGCGCGTCCGAGATGCACGCCGATATCATCATGAAGGCGACCAAGGTCGATGGCATCTACGACAAGGATCCCAAGAAGCATGCCGACGCCGTCAGATACGAGGAGATCACGTTTATCGATGCGTTGCGCCAGCGCCTCAACGTGATGGATTCGACCGCATTTTCCCTGTGTCTCGACAACAACGTGCCGATCCTCGTTTTCGATCTCAACGACCCTCACGCCATTGAAAAGGCGGTCACTGGCCAGAAGGTCGGAACGCTTGTCCACGGTTGACCTCTGAGTAACGGGTCGCGGGGCAGCCAACCGCTTACTTCCACCCGTCATCCACTTCTTACCACTCGTATTTTTACTCCCATGTCCCATCCCATTCTTACCGATACGCAGGCCAAGATGAAGAAGGCCGTCGATCACACGTTGCACGAATTCAGCAACATCCATACCGGCAAGGCGAGTCCCTCCATGGTCGAGAACATCATGGTCGAGGCCTACGGGTCGACCATGCGCATCAAGGACTGCTCGGCCATCTCCACCCCCGATGCCCGTCAGATTTTGATTCAGCCGTGGGACAAAGGTCTCACCCAGGCCATCTCCAAGGCCATCATGATCGCGAACCTCGGCTTCAACCCCGCGGTCGACGGCCAGCTCGTGCGCATTCCGCTCGCCGACATGAGCCGCGAGCGTCGTCAGGAATTCGTCAAGGTCGCCAACCGCCTTGCCGAAGAGGGGCGCGTCCACGTGCGCAACGTTCGCCGTGACGGACTTGAGGCCGTCAAAAAGGCCAAGCTCCCCGAGGACGAGGCCAAGCGCACGGAGAAGGATCTCCAGGCGCTCACCGACAAGTCCATCGAAGAGATCAACAAACACTTGGCATCGAAGGAAAAAGACCTTCTGACGGTCTGAGGTTTTAAATCGTTCTCGTTCTCTTACTCGTTCTCGTTCTCTCGGATTCCGAAAGAGAAAGAGAAAGAGAACGAGAACGAGTCGACCCCCGTGAAAACCACCGTCCCGAAGCGCATTGTCGTCAAGCTCGGCACCGGCGTGCTGACGTCCGGTATTGGACAGTTGAATACGGAGCGCATCGCCGCGCTCGCCTCCGGCATCGCCGCCCTTCGCGCGGCGGGCACCGAGGTGATCGTGGTTTCCTCCGGCGCGGTCGGGCTCGGCATGGGACGACTCGGACTCAAGCGAAAGCCCTCCGACGTTTCAAAGAAACAGGCCTGCGCCGCCGTCGGACAGTCGCTGCTGATGCAGACCTGGCAACGGGGATTCGCACCGCACAATCTCACGGTCGCCCAGGTGTTGCTGACGCATGAAGACCTCCGCAGCCGTCAGCGTTATCTTGGAGTGAAGGCTTGTCTCGAAGAACTCATCGATTACGGCACGATTCCCGTGATCAATGAGAATGACACGGTGAGCGCGGCCGAGATCAAGTTCGGCGACAACGACACGCTCTCCGCGATGGTCGCCAGTCTCGTCGACGCGCAACACCTCGTTATTCTTTCCACCGCGCCCGGTTTGATCGACATGAAGGGCACCGGGCGGATCATCCCCATCGTCGAAAAGATCACCCCGGATATCGAGGCGATGGCCGGTGGCACGACGGACATCACCGCGACCGGCGGCATGATTTCAAAAATCAGTGCGGCCAAGCTCGCCATCAGATCGGGCTGCGGCGTGTTCATCGCGAGCGGTGCCGAGCCCGATATTCTTGCGCGCATCTTCGGTGGTCGTAATCCCGGGACCTTTTTTGTCCCCAGCGGGATTCCCATGGAATCGAAGAAACGCTGGCTCGCGTATTTTCAACGTCCCGTCGGGGCGATTCAGGTCAACGCCTGCGCCGTGCCGGTGTTGCGGGACCAGGGGCGGAGCCTTCTGGCAATCGGCGTTACGGGCGTGAACGGTGTTTTTGCAGCCGGTGACATCGTTAATATTCTCGATCCGGAGGGCTCTATACTGGCCCGGGGCGTAGCCGCGTTTTCAGACGCCGAGGTCCGTGTCATCGCAGGCATGAGCAGCGACGCAATGAAGCCCCTCCATCCCGGTCGTAAACGACTCGAAGTCGTTCATCGCGACAACCTGGTGTTGCTCTGAGCGGGTGGGTCGCACGCACGTCTACGTGATCAACTTGATCGCCGGGGCACTTTTATCGGCTTCCGGGCGCACCGTGACCGCGATCGACATGCTCTTGAACGCGCCCGCCTTGCCGTAATAACTGCCTGAAACCGGCATGACTCCGCGCGGATGGTTGCTTACTCCGGTGACGACGTGGCGGGAGGTCGTCTCTTCTCCGATTGACGGATCGTAACCCGCCCAACCTCGCCCGGGATGGTATATTTCGGCCCAAGCATGCGTCGACGCTTCCCCCAATTCGGCGGCCTGGCATTCCAAATAACCGCTTGCGAATCGCGCGGCGATGCCGAGCGCCCGCGCCGCTTCCAGAAGCAGCGTGGCGAGATCGCGGCAGGATCCGCCTCCGCGTTCCAGCGTTTGCGCGGGCGTGAGCACGCCTTTTTCCTCCCGACGAATGTAACGTAGCTCGTCGTAGATGTATTCGTTCAGATTACGCACCACGTCCTCGGCATGGTCGGGTTTGCGGATGCGGAAATTTTCCAGCCACGCTTTCACCGCGGCGGCGTCCTTGGAGTAGGAGAGTTTTTGGTAGGCTTTGACCGCGACCCGTTCAAGCGGGTCGTAGACGGGAGGCCAGGGCGTGACTCCGGCCAAATGCGTTTTGTGTTTCGCAACCGGCGACATGCGCACGGCGGTGACATTGCTTTCGATCAGCAACTCGTCCGCGGGCTCCTCGAATTCCACGGTCGCGACGGAGTTGCCGAATACATCGCGGCTCCAGCTGAAATGCGCGGCCGGCTCGATTTTCAATTCCATGGATTCGACTCGCAGGTCATGCCCCTCACGCGGTCGGAGAACCAGACGATGAGGTCCGAAATGCACCGCTTTGTTATAAACGTAGTGAGTCTGATGAACGATGTGGATTTTCATGCCACTTGCGGATGGGAGTGAAGGATCGACACACCGCGACCACGGGTTCGGGTGGCCGCCGGATGGCGGGCGGTGCTGCGAAATGTTATGATAAAAACAGTCGCTTGTTTGTCCCACGGGTTCCGTGATCCGGACGCATCTCGTGGAACTATTCCGGTTTGAGTACCTCCATGGCGTCACACTCGTCAGGCACTCTGGTCCCAATCCGTTTTAATCTCCTTCATGAATCCCAAGGTTTTGGTGTCGCACGATCTTACGGTGAGAGTCGGCTGTAGTCTGGCGTACGAAACTCCCGTCGAGACTCCGTTGCTGCTTAACCTCAAGCCGAGGAGAGATCTTCGCCAATCTTTGCAGGAGGAAAAGCTGGTCCTCGGCCACAATCTGCCGTCCGAGGAATTTGAGGATTCGCACGGCAACATTGTTTATCGGTTTATGCTTCAGCCGGGCATCAATGAAATCCGCCACGATGCGCTCGTCTGTGTGCCTTCGTTGCCGGACAACCAGGAGTTCGCCGATTTGGCGCCGCTCCGGCCCGTGTCATTGGTCGAGCTTCCTCCGGCACTCCTTCGTTACACGCTGCCGAGTCGGTATTGCGACTCGGACAAACTACTCCAATTCGCGTGGGAAAAGTTCGGTTCGATCGCCCCCGGATTACCGCAGGTCGACGCGATCAGCAACTGGCTTCACACGAACATCGAATACCGCTTTGGTTCGGGGCGCTCCGACATCTCTGCCTACGATGTCATTCAGCGCGGCTACGGCGTGTGCCGTGATTTCGCCCATACCACGATCGCGCTCTGCCGCGCGCTTAATCTGCCGGCTCGTTATGTTACCGGGCACTTGCCCGACATCGGTTACATCGACCCGGGATCACCGATGGATTTTCACGCCTACAGTGAGGTCTACATCGGCGGGCATTGGTTCACCTATGATGCACGCTACAACGTGCCGCGCATTGGTCGGGTGAAAGTTTCCTGCGGACTCGATGCGGTGGACGGCGCTTTTTCGACGATCTATGGTCCGGCGAAGCTGACTCATTTCGACGTCTGGGCCTACCAAGTGCCGCCGGGTGTGGTGTCGGTGGGGTCGCCCATTGATCTGTCGATTCGTCTCGATGGGACCGACGAGGTCAAGGGGCTGGCTGACGGCGTGCTATCGGCGGCGAAGCCGGGGGCGGGCGCGGCCGAACGGTGACCGCCGAGGTGAATGTTCGATTCAAAGCGCGGATACCCGCGCTTTGCTCGTGGGCGCCGACCCGACGATAAACGGCGCGAACTGCGCAATCTGCGAAGGCGGAATGCGGGTGTGGATGCGTACGCAGTCGTCCTCCTGTTCCTCGCTCTGCACATGGCCGATGGCGTGCAGACGGGCGATGAGGTCGTAACGGCTGTGTGGAATGAGCAGCTCCAGTGATCCGAAGGCATCGGCAATGAGCTCCAGGCACTGGTCGACGAGGCCCTCGATGCCTTTGCCGGTGCGCGCGCTCAGGAAAATGCCATCGGGGTCGAGCAGGTGAGCGGTGTTGAGCTGGGCCTCGGTGGCGGCGTCGACCTTGTTGAAGACGGTGAGGATGCGCTTGTCGTCGGCGCCGAGTTCCTTGAGCACCGACATGGTCGTCTCGTGGTGGGCGGCGAGATTCGGCGCGGTCACGTCGAGGACATGTATCAGGAAATTGGCGACAAGGGCCTCCTCGAGCGTGGCTTTGAACGCCTCGACGAGCCCGTGCGGAAGGCGGCGGATGAAGCCGACCGTGTCGGTGACGAGGAGCTTTTGATTGCCGCGCAGGACGAGCTGGCGGGTGGTGGGATCGAGCGTGGCGAAGAGCTTGTTTTCCGCGAGCACGCTGGCGCCGGTCAGGGTGTTGAGCAGGGAGGACTTGCCGGCATTGGTGTACCCGACGATCGCCGCGGTGGGGACGGGGACGCGCTGGCGCTTCTGGCGCTGCACGCCTCGTTGTTTTCGTACGTCGATCAACTCGCGCTTGAGGCGGGTGATGCGGTCGTTGACGAGACGCCTGTCCTGTTCGAGCTGGGTTTCGCCTTCGCCGCCCATGCCGCCCTTGCCTCCCTGACGCGAAAGATGCGTCCATGCGCGTGTCAGGCGGGGCAGTGAATATTCCATGCGCGCCAACGCGACCTGGATCACCGCCTCGCGGGTGTGGGCGCGGTCGGCGAACACATCGAGGATGATTTCCTGCCGGTCGATCACGGCCATTTCGGCGAGTTTCTCCCAGTTGCGCTGCTGCGCGGGGGTGAGGGTTTCGTCGAACACGATGACGTCGCAGTCAAGTTCCTTGGCCGCCGCGACAATCTCATCTGCCTTGCCGCTGCCGACCAGAGTGGCGGGGGTGGGAACGCGCAGGTTGACCAGGTTTCGGCCGACCACGGTGATCTGGAGATTTTCCACGAGCTCCTGGAGTTCGTTGAGAAGCTCCTCGGCTTCCCCCGGAATCATCTTCGAAGTCTGCACGCCCACGAGGTAGGCGCGTTCGACGCGTTTGGGATCTTTTTTCGGAGTGTTATCGAGGAAGTCGGCCATTCAGGATGAGAACGAAGAAAGCGCGGACACACAGGGGAGTCAAACGTGGCGCGGAAGCACAATCCTCCATTCCCAGGGTGGGAGAACCGTCCGGGTACGTCGCGGCTCGGCGGGACGCCTCGCCCTGCCAGTCCGGGGATTTTTGCGGAGTTTTCAGTTGCACCGGCGGCCGGCAGCCATGCACTAACGCGCAGTGTCTTCGTCCTACCAAGTCATCGCCCG
>JANJTQ010000326.1 GCA_024711005.1 Opitutaceae bacterium
GGAAAAATTGCGATAGGTGACCGTCTGCGGCGGACGAATGTCCGGGGCATCGTTGATCCACGAGCCCGTGTAGGTCTTCCGAGTGGCGTCGGCGTAGGCCAGGAGGATGATCGCCTTTTTGAAATTCTCGGGAATCGGGAGCGTGGCAACCGGTTCACGAACGATTTTTCCTTCCGTTTGAACCTCTTTGTAGAGCACCAACGGCCCGGAGTTTTTGAGGTGATATACGGGCGACAATGCACTCTCATCGGCTTCAACCGGGACTTGGGTGCTTCCGTTCGAATACTTAAGGTTGGAGATTTTCCCCTCCCAACTGACCAGACGGAATTCCAATGCGCGAAGAGGAAATGAACAGCCTATGGAAAGAAGACTCAGGGAGAGAAGTGAACGCAGCTTCATAGGAGTGGGGGGCTAAATGTCGGTTGAGGAGAGCCAGCGGAAAGAGACGATTTTGAAGCGTCGGCCAAATGTCTGGTTGGTGGCGTTGGCCACACTTGGGGCAACGGTGGCGGCGTCAGCATCCTCCATATAGTCGGGGAGGCGTTGCACCACCGCTTCGCACCATGCTTTGCCCTCGATCGTTGTTGTTGCCGGGTTTTGAACGTCGCCGTAGGCACGGATGACAAAAGTGTCGGAGCGGGCGGTCAGGACAGGACCCAAGGAATTGAGCAAATCTGCCTGAGTCAGAAACCCGGGGGCAAAGGCGGCGCGGGACGCCGAGGGGCGGTTGGGTTCCGCATCCGCATCCGCGAGGAAATTTTGCTTGGCTGTGGGGTCCGTTGTTTTCGAGGGATACATGGCACCCTGCTCAACGGCATGGGCCGCATCATTGAAGGGGAAGCGATCGTTGATGCGTTTGTCGGGATCTGCATCCAGATCGGTGGCGTCGATCGCGGCCTGAAGGGCTCCCTTGAGGCCGGTGGCATCGGTGGCCAGACGCCGATTTACGAAGTCGGCCAATGAAAGAAACGGCCCCCGGGCTTTTACCTCCACAACGATTCTTTCCGCGAGCGAGGTGATCTGGTCGTCGGAGAGGATGCGATATCCGCTGGACCACGATGTATTCGCCTGGGGGGCGGAGGGATCGCTCGTGCGTGGTTCCGTCGATGAAAAGCGGGAGTAGGGGTGGGTAAATCCGCCGGGAGCGGTGTCGACGTTGTTGTGGCTTGCCAAGAGCGCACGCCATGCCTGCTCGGACGTGGAATTGACGTTGAAAGCACCGTTGACCAAGAGGTGCTCGGCCGCGGTGTTAAAGGCTTCGGGCCCGGCCAAGGCGGCTGCGGTCAGTGTCGCGCCCTCTTTCCGGAGAAAAGTATTCCGGGCATTTGGCAGATGGTACGAGGGGTCGTTTACGCTAGGATTGGCACCTGGTGCACCGGCCGGGGCGTCGGTGAGCGTATCGGGAATCGTGGAGAAAAAATACCGATCCCACAGAGTCTGGTTCATTCGGTAAGAGATGTCGTTATACCACCTCACATTGCTGGCGGGGACTTGTTCCGGCAGACCGGCTGAAGACTCCGGGCTCGCCACGATTCCAGGCCGATCTGTTCTGCCCACGATGAAGGGAACCTGAGAATTACCGACCGCGCTGCCAACGGTCTGGGCGAGGAGCGCGAAATTGGCATGCTGCAACTGGGCCAGTGAAAACAAACGCGATCCCGGTTTTGTGGAAGGGGGGATCAGTTCCGCGATCTGCAGATTAACGGTGGGGTTGGTCGCTGTGCCGTCGGAGATCATCCACGGACCCGCAGACGCTTGATTTCCGTCGTATCGATCGTTCGGGACAGCGGTGTTGTTCACAAAGTCGCCGCCCATGGTGAGCGGCCCGCCCGGACCCGTTCCGGGATAGACATAGAGGTGATAGGGGGCTCGCGGGTTGGTCTGAGCGAGCCAGCGGATGTTGATGAAACTGGCGTTCCCGTTCCAGTAGCTGGTCGTGTATCGGGACATCTGCATGCGCACATACCCATAACGAATAGGAGCAGTGGGCATCTGAGGGGCGGTCAGTGTGTCAAGGGTCACGGCGCCATGACTGGCCGTCCGAAACCACCCCGTCAGCATGTACGGATCTTGCGCGATCATGTCCGCCACGGTCGGGTCGCTGTCCGCCGGCTGTTGTGGATAGAGGCCCCATTGCAGCCATGGATTATTGTGAACTTGCAGGGTGATTTTTTTACCCGCCGCCCGGTCGGCCGCCGTGATGTAAGCGTTAGCGCTGCTGACGAAGACCGAATTATCCGTTGCCGCCGGGTTGTTCGGCACCAGAGGAATGGGGGCGTTTCCGCCTATCGCCGCGGTAGTTCCCGGCGCGATGTATTCACCCGAGCTTTGGAGGGTGAACACCAAGCTTTCTCCGGGTTTCATCTGTGGGCTCTCCAAAGCGAAGCGCATGAATTTACGCCGCCAGTTTTCGGCGCCACTGATAAACGAAGGCGCAGATGTAGCCAGCACCGGCGAGAACGAAGCCAGGTTCAGGTAGCGCGAATTGGCTGTTCCTCCGCTCGCACTCACGAACCTGACGTAGGCATTATTGGCTCGCGCGCCAAAAACGAATTCATAGGTCGTCGGCGCGATCGGCGTGTTGTAAGGATTCCAAAGGACCACGATGGGGAAGATTTGCGCGACCATTTTCGATTGATTGGTCACTGCGTCCGGCTCCCCGGCGTGAGCTGAAAAACCGATGCGGGCAAAGGTGACGACCGGGTGAAAGCCTTGTCGGCTGGCCGTCTGTGGTTGTGCGCCAAGCGGGTTTGAGGCTCCTCCTTGGAGTTCGGCATAAGACCGGATGATTCCCCACTGGGGGAGGCCAAAGCCGGTGGTATCGTCGGCATGTTTGGCGAAGATGAGATCATCATCGGCGGGAGCGCCGGTCGCCGGGCTGGATTGGGCCAGCCAAGAGGTGAGGTCTTTTTTGAGCCCGCCTTGGGAGACATCGGCGAGGACAGACCAGGAAGATGCCGTCAAATCATGATAACGGTTTTTCGTTGCGATGGAGAGCGCCGGCGAGCCGGCGGTGCTCGTCAGTGACAGCTGCTTTACGTCGAGAACCTTGGCTAGGTTGCCGTCATTGACCGGATAATTGGTGTCGAGTGCGGTGTCATCCTCCGAGTCCACCAGCTCAATGCCGGTGCGTTGTGCACCCTTGAGTTGGAAGCTCTTCTCCTCGGGAACGGTGGTTGCAGCCCACGGGTCGGTCAGCGAGACCTTGGCCTTCACGCCTTCGTCGCCGACCCAGTAAGCGAAGTGGCCCACCGTCTGTTGGCCGGACATGCCGGGGACGGAGGTCGAAGTGATGGGCTGGGTTTCGACGGTGACCGCATTGCCGGCCACTGTTGTATCCGTCGTATTGATACCAACCAATTCGACCGTGCCGGTGTTCGGAAGCGCCGTGGTCACGGCGACCGTGCCCGTGGCGGGCGTCGCCGCGGCGGTCGACACCAACCATTCCGGAGTAGGCGTGGCGGCGGTGGTATTCCAGACGCCGGTCCATCTGCGCTTGTCGTTATGCACGTTGGAGACGATGTCGGCCGTGGCGGTGATGCGCTGGTCGGGCCCGGCGGCGGCTTGGAGTTTTCCAAGCGCGACGTTGAGCGCCATCAGCGCGTTCTGGCGGGCTTGCGAGAGTTGCTGGTTGTTCGACGCGACTTGAGTTTCGACACGCGTGAGCGCGGCGAGCGAGACGAGCAGGAGCACCAAAAACGCGAGCAGCGTGATCGTGATGAGCAGTGCGAAACCAGAGCGGCGATCCTTGGGGTAGGGACGCGGGGAATACATGGGGATTCACTCAACATAAATGTAGCATACCTGTCCGCCAGTGTCCGGAAGGTGGACAGTCAAATACCCTTTGCGAGTCTCTACGTGTTTACGCAAGTGAGTGGCTGATTTCCCGCCGCGAAGCTCCCGCTGCCCGAGCCGGTGAAGCTCAAGTCCCGTGTGGCGGGCGACCCGTTCGTCTCGATCTGCGCGGGACTGTCAAACAATGCGAGGCTCGCGCGGGTATTATCCGCGCACAGGTTCCGCTTCGTGAGCGCCCATACCCCCTTGGCAGCGGCCTTGCGAACCGACTGCGAGAAGGCGCGGCACCTCATAAAAACCGTAACCTGTAACCCCAAATGCATATGACACCCCATACCCCCACATTGAGCCGGACGCCCCGGCTTGGTCTCACGCGGAGTTTATTATTAACCATCGGCGTTTCCCTGGCATCGCTGGGAGCGTTTTCGACCGTCTCGACCGGCGCTCCGGACATCGGCGTTTTTCCCGCGAACAACGACGGCACGGGCAAAACCAAAACCGACCAATACGCCGCCTGGGTGGGTCGGGATATGAACTACATTGTCCAGTTCTACTCCGGGGCGAGCTGGGACGAGATCGACGGCACCGCCTCCTCGGGCCTCAACTGGTGGAGCAATCAGTGGGTCAACCACCCGCAGTCGTACAAGGACAAGTTGGTCATCTCGATTCCTCTCCTGCCCACGCCCGTCAACGGCTCGTCGTTGGCGACGGGCGCCACGGGAGCCTACAATCAGCGCTGGATAAACGCCGCGACCAAGCTGGTGTCGCGCGGCATGGGCAACGCCACGCTTCGACTCGGTTGGGAGTTCAACGGCAACTGGTATACATGGAACGCGAGAGAAGGGCGCGCCACGCACTTCAAAAACTACTGGATTCAGATCGTGAATTCGATGCGCTCGGTGCCCGGTCAGAACTTCAAGTTCTGCTGGAATCCCTCGATGGGCGATTTCGGCATGAATCCGATGGATGCCTACCCGGGCGCGGCGTATGTGGATTCCATCGGTCTGGACCTCTACGACATCTACTCCGGTTACAGCACCAAGGATTCCAACGGAAACATGTACCCGAACCTGCCCGGTTGGCAGGTAACCAACATCCGAAACAACGGCTGGCTCTCTCATAAGGAATGGGGCGCGTATCCGTTGGATTGGTGGGCCGCGCGAGCCGCCGAGCGTGGAAAGCCGCTGTGTTTTCCCGAGTGGGGCTTGGATAACCCCAACGCGGCGACGAAGCTCACCGTCGGTTATGGTGGTCAGGACAACACGATCTTCCTGACCAAGTTTAACCAGTGGATCAACAACCCGGCCAACAACGTCGCCTGGCATGCCTACTTCGAAGCCGGCGGCGGCACGGCCAGCCGCAACCACCAGATCTTCTTCTCGAACCAGTATCCGAATGCCAAGGCGCTTTTCCCGACGTTGTTCGGGGGAGGAAGTGGGGGCCCGGAGATCATCGTCGACAACACCGGCTCCACCGGCGTGACGCTCACCGGCAGCTGGACCGCCAGCACCTTCAACGCCGGCTATTACGGGTCCGATTACCTCCACGATGGCAATACCGGCAAGGGCGCGAAGAGTGTGCGCTTCACGCCGACGATTCCCACGACCGGGAGCTATGACGTGTTCATGCTCTGGACCTCGGGGACCAACCGCGCCACCAACGTGCCCGTGGACATCGTTTCCGCCTCGGGAACGACCACCCTCTCGGTCGATCAGACCGTCGATGGAGGTCAATGGGTCCCCCTCGGGCTTTTCAACTTTAACGCCGGCACGGCCGGCAGCGTGCTCATCCGCACGACCGGAACCAACGGCTATGTCATTGCCGATGCGGTCGGCTTCGTCGGAGCCACCGCTCCGGCGATCGCCTCTCCCGCCAAGATCATCAATAGCCAGACGTCCAAATCGCTGCGTCCCTACAACGCCGGCACCGGGGATAACGTGAACATCGTCCAATACACCTACAATAGCACCTGGACGAGCGAGCACTGGACGATCACCGACCTGGGGAACAACTACTACTCGATCCGCAACGTTTACACCGGCAAGTCGCTCCGCCCGCTGAATGCCTCCACCATCGCGGGTGCCAACATCATTCAGTACACCTACGACAGCACCTGGCAAAGCGAGCAGTGGGAACTCATCCCCGAAGGCGCCGGCTACTACGGCATCCGCAATCGCTACAGCGGTCTGGCGCTCCGCCCGGTCAATGCCGGCACCGGTAATGACGTGCAGATCGTTCAGGAGCCCTACAACGCCTCCGATGCCAGCATGAAGTGGCTGATCGCCGCTCCCTGATCCAACGATTTGGTTGGCGGCTGGCAGCGAGTTTGCTCGCGCTTAAGAAAGCGCCTGCAAGCGAACTGCCTGCCGTTCGTCGGACGGTCTTCGAGATCACGAGATGATTTACGTCCGGCTGTACCGGGATCGGAGTGACGCACGCGCACGCTTACGATGGCGATGGATTTGAACGGCGGTGTGGCGCGGGCTCTTTCCTGCGACTGCGCCAGTGCGACCTCACCTGTGCGCAAATCCGCGAAGGCGGATTCAGCCGTCCGGCGTATTTATCAGCACCCATGGAATCCTGACTGCCTTTCCTTTGTGGGCTTTGTGTCCGCGCTTCGGCTCGGCTCTGTGAGCCATCCGAAAGATAATCCGATGCAGCCTACTAGCACGGATAGTGAATTCCACCTTAGCCGTAACGATGCAGCCGAGAGTTCAAGAGTCTCGTGGCCGGCAAAACCGAAAGGTGGACGGCACCTCCGGGCGTAGGCCAAACCAGTTTCTTGGGGGCCCAACTGTGCCGCGCAGCGCCTCGGTCCCTGTGCTCGGCTGCTACCTGAGGGAACACGAACAAAAGGGTGACACGGGGGCGAAGCCTCCGGCTGAGCCGTCGCTCGGAAGCGGCTCGGCGGGACGCCTCGCCCTACCTTCCGGCTGCATCAACCCGGCTTAACCGTGTCCATGCAGTCGAACCTTCCGAATATTTTCGTGCGGGCCTCTTCATCGATTTCGTGCGATCGTTCCGCAGCGTGCACAAAAAAGCGGAGACGGGTAATGTCTCCGCTGTGGCACTACAAGAGCTCTTCTTTGATTACTTGATGTTGCGACGGCGGGTGATCACGACTCCGGCCAAACAAAGACCGCCGGCGGCGAGCGCGTAGGTCGAGGGCTCTGGAATGGAGGCGCCGGTGACGATGAAATTATCCATCTGCAGCAGACCTCCGCCTCCCGTGTTTCCATCGAAACTGCGCAACGAGATATTGGTGTTGGTCCAATCGAGGTCCGATCCGATAATACTCTGGGTCAAAGTCTGACTGCCCACCGTCAGGGAAAGCGTGGTGGAACTCAGCGTGAAGGAGACCGTCGTGAAGCCCGCGGCACCCGCACTGATGACGCTGGGAGAAAAATTCTGCGTAGAGCCGATCTGCGTGCCCGCCCCTCCAAGTCCAAAAGAACCGTCCTTGAAGGTGCGGAAGGTGTCGTTTGTACCACTGTCGACGTTGAAGAGAGCCAACAGGTTGTTGCTGTCGTTGGCGCTGTCCGAAAAATAGATGCCGAAAGAAGAGCTTTGGCCGGTCGTGGCGACGGGGGCCTTGATGTCCATGGACACCGTGATCGCATCTCCGTCCAACGCGTAGGTCGCCGGTGAATACGTGTACACCGCCGCAGCGTTGGTGGCCGATCCATTACTCACGTTATGTTGAAGGACGCCGGAAACGAGAGTCAGCGTGTTGTGCGTGGTTGGCGTGGTGACTCGATGGGTGAAGTTCTCGGTGAACTGAGCTTCGGTCGAAAAATCATAGCTGACCGTTGTCGCGTGGGCCGCAGCTGCACCGAGCAGTGCAACAGAAGACAGGAGGAGGAAGGACTTGGGGTTCATTCCCTAGAGACTATCACAAACCGATCCAAAGGCGGTAGTCCGCCCCCCTGCTGCGAATCGACGAATCCTCAGGTATAAAGCCGGTTTCTTCCGGCCTCGGACCCATGCGCCCGCCATCTCCAAAAAACGCCGTCGATATGCGTCCGTTCGTATTTCTTGATACGCGGTAAAATACCTCAGAAGCGGCAGGCATCACCGACGCTTCGAAGTCCAGGCATTGGCGCCGCTTGGCGACGCCAATGACCTCGATCGTCTCATATCGTCCACTCACGACTTGGCGGGGTCCCTGCATTCCAAAAAGCTTCGGGAGGAGAAAACACGAACCGAAGGGTGAGATGGGTAGGGTGAAGCCTCCGGCTGCGCCGTCGCTCGGACGCGGCTCGGCGGGGACGCCTCGCCCTACCTTCCGACTGCATCAACCTGGTGAGGCATCGCCTGAAATGCCTTCGGGGTGCAGCCAACCGCCTTCTTGAAGACTCGAATGAAATGGCTTGTATCCGAGAAACCACAACGGAAGCCGATTTCGGCGATGCCGAGCTGACCCGCATCGAGCATGGCCTTGGCGCGTTCGATGCGAACACGTCGAAGGTAGTCCGCAAGGTTCACGCCGACGTGGCGCTTAAACTCGCCGCTGAGGTAGTTCGCGTTGCAGTTCAGGGAGGCTGCGATATCCGCGACGCGGCACGGCTGTTCAAAATGATGGGCCACATATTTCAGCGCCGACCGCACAAGAAAAGGCGCGTCGCGATGATGCATCCAATGCACGTTTTTCCCGAGCGTCGGATAGCGCTCCACCGGAATGGCCAGCGCCTCGCACCACAGACGCACGGTCTCCACCAACAGCTTTAGTTTGGCGCGATACATCGGCAAATCGGCCTCGTAAATCCGCGGGACCGTCCGCCAAGCCGCGAGATAGGGCTCCGGATCGAACGAGCGGCGCGCGCAGTAGCGATGGATACGACGCAGTGATTCCGGCTCGCGCTCCACCACCGCCACGGATCCGTAGTAAAAGATCCCCAGCATGGTGGATCGCACCACCAAGGGTTCGACCAGTTCGAACAATCCCAGATGGCAAAGTCCGGACAGGCCTTCTTGCCGGCGCGCAACAAGACCGGTGACCGCCTGTTTATTGAAATAACAGTCACGTCCCCCGCCTGGCCGCTCCTTCGCGTGCACGCAGGCGGCACAGGTGTGAATCCCGTATTCAGCCGGCAGTAGCAACTGGGGGAAATCGAGCGTCACCCCCGTGAGGTCGTCAAAGCTGATGCTCAACGGCCCCGACTCCCGCCAAAGATCAAGCACCTGTTGTAACAGCGATCCTGGCGGGATGGTCTGGCCGGTGTCAGTCATGGGCGCGTCGGCTGGAGGTTTCGACACCTGTGATCAGTAGGCGGTCAGGGTATACCCGAAGACATAACGCCTGGCATTCAGCTGATAATGTTTATGCGTGTCAGGACCGCAACTCGCCGTGCCGAGTCCGCGTTGCGCGACATCCAGATAAACGATCGTTTCGGCGCGGGGTGTAAGATCCGTCGTGTGTTTTGCCGCATAGAGATCCTCGGCGGTATGGTGGGTGGCGTTGAATTCAATCCGAGGCTCGCCCGCGATACGAAGGCCGGGGGTGTTGCCGCCCGCGGAGAGCTCCAACCAGCGGACGTCGGTATGATGGCCGTGCTCCTGTGGCATGACGTAGTCCACGTATTCGTCGGTGACCGTGGTTTCGAAGCGGGCAATCACTCCGCTCGTTTTTCGATCCGCGTAGTTTTCGACGGGACCGCGTCCGAAATACGTCAGCTTTTCGTAGCCGGGCACCAGATCGAGACGCACGCCGACGCGCGGCAAATCAACCATGTCGGCGCCGGAAAATCCGATGTCGTTCGCCACCTCGAGGCACCCGTCCGGATGAACGGTGTAGCGATGAACGTGGGTGCAGTCCGTCCATTTTTCACGACCGGAAGCGGCATGGGACAGTGTGACGGTCACCGTGCCGTCGCGGTTTGATTTCCATGCGAATTTTCCGGGTTGGTGACGGAGAGGTTTCGTAATAAGGCCAAGGTCCCACCAACGTCCGAGCGCTTTCCACCCCTGGCCGGTCCACAGTTTAAGGCCGTCGTTGTCGGTCGCCCCGCGATTGAGTTCGACGAGCGGACCGCGGGCGAGGAGTTCGACGCCACGCGCGCGAAGAGACGAAAGCATCGCGGTGGCGCGAGCAAAGGTCGCGACGGTGTCACCGGCCGTGAGGATGACGCCGTCGGACGTTTCTTGGACGTGGACGGGAGCGAGTGATTTTTTCGGCGTGAGGACTTTGGTCTTCGCGGCTGTGGCAAGCGTGAACTGGTTCCAGGCGACTTCATGTCCACGTTTGGCAAAGCTCGTGTCGGCGCGAGTGAACCATCTTACGGTCAGGTGGGCCTCCCTTCCCGGAGAGATTTTCCCGACGGCAACGGTGATGTCTCTCGACGCTCCCGGGGCGAGGTCGAGCTTTGTAAGCTTGCCGCGCCGGATGATGACGCCGTCAACGAGGAGTTCCCATCGGCCTTCCAGACAGTCCAGCGAGACGAAGTCCTGTTCGTTTCGCACCTGGATGCGAACGACGCCGTTGCGAACGTCTTTCCGACCACGCATCCCCACCGTCACGGGCTGGGCGAGGTGCTTGAATTCCCACAGGGCGGGACGTGGTAAACGATCTGCGGAGACCAAGCCATCACAGACAAAATTGGCGTCGTTGGGCGTGTCGCCAAAGTCGCCGCCGTAAGCGATGAAGTCGCGGCCGTCGGCGGTCTTTTTGCGAAGACCATGATCGAGCCATTCCCAGATGAAGCCGCCCTGGATGCCCGGCTTCGTGCGAAACACCTCGAAGTAATCGGAAAGCGAGCCGTTGGAATTGCCCACGGCGGACGAGTATTCGCACAGGATGACCGGGCGTGCCAACGGATGAAGCGGATCAGCGAGCGGCGTACGCGGTTTATCGACATGATCTTGGTAGAGCGTGGGGCGGATAAGCGCTTCGAGGCGGGCACCCGTGGGATTGCCTCGAAGATTTTTCCGGTAGTGGCGCGTCACAAAATCGCTCCATTCCGTCAGTTCCTGGACGCTCGCGTACATCGGGCAGATCACATCGGTGCCGAGACCGCCATGCGCCCAGCTGTTGTAGGTCTGCCCCTTAGAAATCGCGCCCTCGTAATGGAGAGGCCGGGAGGGATCATACTCGCGAACCCAGCCCGCGGCCGCGGCGTGATTGGGACCGTAACCGGACTCGTTGCCCAATGACCAAAAAATGACCGACGGGTGGTTTTTATCACGCACGACCATGCGCATGGTCCGGTCGAGCCAGGCCGTCGCAAAACGAGGATCTTTGCAGATGGAATTGTGGAAATCGTGCGATTCAATGTTCGCCTCGTCGACTACGTAGAGGCCGTGTTCATCACAGAGATCAAGCCACCGCGGGTCGTTCGGATAATGCGAAGTCCGCACGGCATTGAAGTTGAATTGTTTCATCAACGTCACGTCCTTCACCAAGGTCTCATAGGGAACGGCCTTCCCGAAGTCGGGGTGATGATCGTGGCGATTGATACCCTTGATGAGCACGCGTCGGCCGTTGATGAGGAGGTCGCGTTCGCGGATTTCGATGCGACGGAATCCGATGCGCACAGCGGTATGCGAAGAACCATCGGGGGTCTTGAGCGTGACGAGCAGCGTATAGAGATCGGGGGTCTCGTGCGACCAGAGCCGCGGGCGAGCGACGACGGAGTGAAGATCTATCCGCAGTCGGTCGTGTTGCTTGGAATAGCGCACGGCGGGGACGTTGAGCTCACCCGTGAGGGGCTTTCCTACTGTGCGGCCCTTGGGATCTAGCAGTCGAACTTCGGCGGTTACGCCCTGAGGAATCGGACCGGGCCCGGTGATGCCTACATGCACGGAGAGATCGAGCGTGGCCGAAAGCAAATCCGCCGAAAGAGAGGGGCGGGCATGGACGTCCGCGATGAAGGTTTTCGGCGTGGCGTAGAGGAACACCTCGCGGTGAAGCCCGGAGAGCCACCACTGATCCTGGTCTTCGATAAACGACGCGTCCGACCATTTGATCACCAGGGCAACGAGTTCGTTTTCTTCACCTAAACGGACCACGGGGGTGATATCGAATTCCGCCGGCAGGCAGGAGTCCTTGCTGAGGCCGACCGCGACGCCGTTTAGGTAGACGGCGAGGACACTCGTCGCACCGCCGAAGTGAACGACGACACGTTGATCGGTCCACCGGTCAGGCACCGTGAACACGCGTCGATAAACTCCGGTCGGGTTCGAGGCGGGCACATAGGGCGGCTCATGCGGCCACGGCATCTGGATATTCGCGTAGTGGGGCTTCCCGTATCCCTGGGTTTCGAGATTGCCCGGGACCTGAATCACATCCCACCGGACGCCGGCCGTGGAGGTCTCGCTTTCGACGATGCGCAAGGCCTCGCAGGGTGAGGCTTCGCAGCGGAACTGCCATTGTCCGTTCAGCGGCAGCACCCAGGGCGATTCGTCAGGATCGCGGGTCAGCGCCTGTTCCGTGGTCGCGAATGAAGTGAACGTCGCTCGAGGCGGAAGTTTGTTGAGCGAGGTGAGCTCGGGATTTTCCCAAGCGGTGACAAGGCCGGTTTTAAGCATGAGGGGGGTCGATGAATCACGATGCCTGCAGTTTAGGCACGAGGGACTTGAGAAAGGATGGCCCTTGGGCGGGAGGCGATATCGCCGGTATGAGACAGTCCAACGTGGCGAGCCATCGCGCCGGATCAATCTTGGGAGGCCAGCTCTGGCAGGGTGCGATTCGCGATGCGAAAACCCCGATAACGACATCACGTTTGGCCCCGGCCTGCGACGGTGCACCGGCCTCGGCGAGCACGTACGGGACTGTCAAACAATGCGAGGCTCGCCCGGGTATTATCCGCGCACAGGTTCCGCTTCGTGAGCGCCCATACCCCCTTGGCGGCCTTGCGAACCGACTGCGGAGAAGGCGCGGCACCTCATAAAACCGTAACCTGTAAACCCCCATGCATATGACACCCCATACCCCCACATTGAGCCGGACGCCCCGGCTTGGTCTCACGCGGAGTTTATTATTAACCATCGGCGTTTCCCTGGCATCGCTGGGAGCGTTTTCGACCGTCTC
>JANJTQ010000001.1 GCA_024711005.1 Opitutaceae bacterium
CGAGGGCGGCGGCCTGCTCGACGTAGTTGCGGTAGCCGAGCCCGCGCTCGGCCTGATTCTTCACTTCGCGGAAGGCTCCGAGACCCTGCTCGGTGGAGCTGAAATACCATTCGCTCAGGATGAGGGGGCGGCCGCCGCTCCACTCGTGGATCTTGCGGAGGAAGCCCTCCTCGATGCCGTAGGAGTAGTAGTAGTTGACGCTGACGACATCGAGATACTTGCCGCCGATGCGGACGACGTCGGCGTTGTTGGCGGTGTGCGGGGTCAGGCGGTTGCCAACGAGAAGGTGGTTGGGGTCGTGTTTCTTAAACACGCGGCGGATCATTCCGTAGTAAGATTCCAAATACAGCTGAAGGTAGGTGCGCATGTCGGCGGCGGCGGCCTCGGTGCGGATGAAGAGCGGGACGTGCCCGAGCGCGTCGAAGTCGGCGAATGGCGTGGCGGGATTCCACGCGGCGTTGAAGGCGGCGATGTCGCCGTATTTTCCACGCAGCATCTCGACGAGCCTCGCCTTGGCGGGCACCTTGCGGGAGTCGTAGGTGAGGACGAGCTTGGGCAGGTTTTCGAAGTGCTGCTCGTTGCCGAGGAAGTAGCCGATGATGAGCGGGCTGTCGGCCCTTTCCTTCACGATGCCGGCGTAGGCGCGGTCGAGTGCCTCCTCGACGCCGGGAGCGAAGGGGTCGATCACCACGCCCGCGCCGAGCTTGTCGGGCAGGTAGGTCACGCCCTCGTCCCGACCTTCGGGGAGGTGGAGCGTGGCGGGAAAGTCGAGGCTGGCCATCGTTCGCGTGTAGGACGAGAACGCGCCGGCGCTGTTGAAGCCCCACGCGCGGAGACGCACGGCGGCCTGGCCGGTCCACTCGTCGAGGGAGTAGGGCTTGCCGAACTTGCGAATCCAGTTCGCGATCTGAAAAGAAAAAAAGCCCCAGTCGGGGCGCTTGCGAAACCAGGCGTCCGTCCAGGCCGGATCGCCGGTGGAGGGCAGCCATTCGTAGATGGCCTCGCGGCCCTTGACCACGGTGTAGTCGTTGGTGTTGGCGATGCCGCACACGCCGAGTTGAAAGAATGCGTTGCCCTCGGGCGTGACGAGGAGGTGGCGGCCGGAATCGATGACCGCGGTGTGAAAGAAACCGGTTTTCTTGAGGCCGAGTTTTTCACGGCTGCCGGCGAGGCCACCGAAGCGATCAAGGGCGGGGCCGACGTAGGCGCCGAGCGCGGCCTTTTGTTTTGCGATGTCGGCCTTGAGTTCGTTCTCGCTCTTCACCTTCCACGGGTAGTCGACGCGGGTGGACTGGCCGAAGCGATCGACGAGAACCGGACGGGCGACCGGTTCGCCGTTGGCGGACACCTTGGCGGCGATGGGTGACACCGTGAACGTGAAGCCGGTCTCATGGTTGTGGCGTTTGAGATCGTGGTAATAAACCCACACGAAGACGTTCCAGTTCCACATGCGGTTATCCTGAAATTGCTGGAACGATGTGGGGGTGCTGAAGCGGATGCCCTCGCCAAGCGGATGGATGATGTCGACATAGTTGACGTCGCCGCGGGCGAAGAATGCGTCGCCGAGCGCGACGGGAAACTCGCCCTGTTTGTCACCGAGGACGAAGCGGCCGCCTTGGTTGAGATTGATGGGAAGCAGCGTGGAGAACTTGAAGGACTCTGCTCCTTTGGGGACGTGGTCGTAAGTGTAGGTGATCGTCTTGTCGGCATCGGACACGGTGATGCGGATGACGAAGCCGTCGGGGTAGGTCGCGAGAGCGCCGCCGGAGTCGTCGAGTGTGTAGGTCGGTTTGATGACCTTCTTTTCCTCGGGGGTGGTGATTTCCGGGGGAGGCACGGTGATCTTGCCGAGCGCACCGGCGTCGACGATCACACCCTTGTTGCCAAGGGACAGTTTGATCGTCTGCGCGGGCAGCGGGAAGAGTGCGCAAAGGCCGAGGATAAGGAGGGCGAAAGGACGTTTCATTGGAGAGCGAAGCGGGGGAGGAGAGGGGTGGGCGGGGTGGCGCCTCCTGACCGCCATGCTTCTTCCAGTCCGCGGAAAGCGGCACAAGAGGCACGCGATTCTACACGTTGAACAAGCGAATGAAAATGCGGACGACGAAGACGATCGCGTCGCAGTATTCTGGCTTTAACCGATGAACGCGGCCGGATCCGCCGCGCCCTCCGGCAGGGGACGCAGGCTGCCGCCCTCGACCCAGCGGCCGGCCAGCAGGAGCAGACGGGGGAACTCGGGGACGCCCGGCTCATTGTGGTTCAATTTGCCCAGAAGCATATCCACGGCGCTCGCGCCCAGCAGCGTGTGGTTTTTCCGCATGCCGGCGACCGCGCCGCTCTTCTCGTTGTGGTCGAGCGTGACGAAGCCGACATCCTCCGGGATACGCACGCCCATGTCGGCGAGCCAGTCCATGACCGTGGTGTCGCCGAGTGCGAGCAACGCATCGGGACGTGTCTGCTCAAACCAGCGACCGAACGCCTCGCGGTTCCAGTCATGTGTCCAGAACGCCGGTACGCGTCGCCGGGCCGGCACCGAGGCCTGCTCGGTGAGATAGCCGGCGAGCAGGGCGTCGCCAAGACGCTCGTCCCAAAGTCGGTTGACGACCAGCCCGATCCGTTTGTAGCCGCGGGCATTGGCGTGCCGGAATCCCACGCGCACGACCTGGCTTTGGTTCGTGCAGACGGTGTCGAGATGCGGGTTGCGCGGATTCGGATCGATGCGCACGGCGCACAGGCGGGACCAGTCCAGCGGCAGGTCGAAGACGACCGACTGGAACGAGGCCAGGATGAGACCGCGAATTCCTCGCGTATCGAAGATACGATCCCAACGCGCCGGCGTGAATCCGGGCTCCGCCAGATTGAAATGCTCGACGCGATAACCCATCGCCTCGCCGCGGGTCTGGACTCCCTCGAAAAACAGCTGGTGCGTACGCATCTTTCGCCACCCCTCGCCCTTTTCCCAGTGCGTGCAAAACGCCAGCGTCAGGGCGCGGTCCTTCCGGCGTCCGGCGCGCATCGTCGTCATCAAGGCGGCGACCATCGGGTTGGGCCGGTAGCCGAGTTTTTCCACCGCGGCGCGTACCTTGGCGGCGGTGGCGGGCGTGATGCGCGGGTCGTTGCGCAGGGCGAGCGAGACGGTGGTGAAATGTACGCCCGCCGTCTTGGCCACGTCGCGGATCGTCACGGGGTTCTTCATGGGTTCAACGTGTAGAACGGCCGGGGCGTTGAGAGCAAGGGCCGAGTCGGAGAGGCTCCGGTGCGCGGGCGACATTTGCCGCCCGCCGATTTTCTTTCATGTGCTCGCAACTTTTTTCTCTTCGCGATCCGGGTGACCGGACTGCGATCAAGGTCTGCATCATCGGTGCGGGCGGCCACAGCCGGGCGTGCCATCTCCCGGCGCTTCAGCTTTACCAGGCGAGGCATCCCGGGTGCGTGGAACTCGCGGGCATCGCCGATCGCAACCGTGCGCTGGCGGAGGCGGCTGTGGAGACGTTCGGATCGGGCCGGGCCTACACTGATTTCGAGGCCATGCTGCAAGCGGAGCACCCGGACGCCTGCCTGGCGCTGGCCTCGGTCGACCACAATGCCCGGGTGGCCATCCGCCTCATGGAACTGGGCTTGCCCGCGCTGATCGAAAAGCCGCTTGGCGCGACCATGGCCGAGGCCCGCCGTGTCGTCGCGGTCGCGGAGCGTACCGGGGCCCGCGTGATGGTGAGCATGAACCGCCGTTTCGATCCGTTGTTGAACGCCGCCCTTGCCTGGATCGACGGACGTCCGCCGAGCTACGTGCGGGCGAGCATGCTGCGTCATGACCGCCGCGAAGACCGTTTTCTGGAGCTGACGGGCGTCCATGTGGTGGACGCCTTGCGCAAGATCGCGGGCGACGTGCGTTCGTGGCGCGCGGAAAAATCGACCGTCGAAGGCACGCGCTGGACGCAGATCGGAGCCGTATTTGAAAATGGAATACGCGGCCTGATCGACCTGATGCCCACGGTGGGCAGCTGCGCGGAGACCTACGAAATTTTCGGCGCCGACTACCGGGCCGAGATTCAGTGCTCGGAGATGAGTGCGTCCCGCTGGCGCGGGTGGGAGGCGGGTCGGCTCGTTTGCGACGAGTCCACGGCGGCCGGCACGCCCGCGTATGTTTCCAACGGCACGGCGGCGGAGACGGAGGCGTTTTTTGGAAGCCTGCTGGAGGGACGGTCCTTTTATCCCTCGCCGACGGACGTGTTGTCCTCGATGGAACTGTGTCATCTGGTCGGCAAGGACGATGAGACATGCGGCTGGCAGGCGCATCCCCCGATCGGCACGTCGCTGGCGGGGCTGTGAGTCGCGGGCGGGTGGCGAAGCGTAGTCCGGAGCTTCGGCCCGGAGCGGATCGTGAGTCTTGCGGGGGACGAGTGCGGCCGGGTTCGGGCTGAAGCTCCGAACTACGGGTGACTCACGGTACCGAAATGAACGTCAACCGGGTGCTGTCGGGGATCGACTCCACATGGCCGTCGAAAAACAGCACGTTGCGCGAGGAACCGTGGACGGTCTTTTGGGGCAACTTGGTGTCCGTTCCCCAGCCCAGTTGCGCCATCAACGGATTATCCATATCCACCAGCATCCACGTGCGGGCGAGCGGATAATGGGAGATCATCGTCATGGTCATCGGCGGCCGGGTCTTTGGATTTGCGGCGTCGCCGAATGGGTAGATGGTCGTGCCCTTGGCGTCTCTCCACGGAGTGATGTTCGAGAGCATCGACTGGTAATGGGTCGCGTCGGTGGCGGCCCAGGCCGGGCACTTTAAAAGCTCGCAGGAAAACAGTCCGCCTCCGGTGTCAACCGAGGGCAGGTAGGTGGGCGACAGAAGCTTGGCCAGGCTGTCGTCGGAGGTGGTTCTATATCCGGCCCCGTGTCGCGCCCAGAAAGGGCCGGGCAGGGAGCCGCGATTGTCATTGGCATAGAGGCGAATCGCCACGTCGATCTGCCGGAGATTGGCCACGCATTGGGATGACTGGGAGGATTTTCGCGCCGCGCCAACGACCGGAATGAGAATACCGGCAAGGACGCCGATGATGGCGATAACGGTCAGCAACTCGACCAAGGTGAAGGCTCGAATGGAGGGGCGAATGGACATGGGGAATGACCGGGCTGAATGCGGGGGAGGGGGAAACAAGGCGATTGAAAGTCCGAATATCCCGGGGGGCAATGAGGGTATTATTCTACACGTTGAACCGGGATGATCAGCCAAGCGTGTTTCTTGCGCTCCGTTCCATGATGTGGTCACTTTTTTTCCTTTGCTGTCTCCTATCCGGCCCGAACCTCTTTTTCCCAATGTCCTTCTCCCCCGACGAACTCGCCCGTTATCAACGTCATTTGTCGCTTGCCGGTTTCGGTCCCGACGCGCAGGCGGCGCTCAAGCGCGGTCGTGTGCTCGTGATCGGCGCGGGCGGGCTGGGGTGTCCGATCCTGCTTTACCTCGCGGCCGCCGGAGTGGGGCATCTGACCGTGATCGACGACGACACGGTCGATATATCCAATTTGCAACGTCAGGTGATTTTCACGTCGGAAGACACCGGACTTCCCAAGGCCGAGGCGGCGGCCCGCCGGTTGCGCGCGCTTAATCTCTGCATCGAGATCGAACCACGGGTGGCCCGGATCACCCGTGACAACGCGATCGAGCTTATTCGCGCTCACGACGTGGTGGTGGATGGCTCCGACAACTTCGCCACACGCTACCTTGTCAACGACGCCTGTGTGCTCGCAGATCGTCCGCTGGTTTATGGTGCGATCCAGGGTTTTGAGGGGCAGGCGAGTGTCTTTAATTACAAAGGCGGCCCGACGTATCGCTGCCTCTTCCCTGAGCCGCCCGCACCCGGAACCGTGCTCAATTGCGCGGAAGGCGGCGTGCTCGGCGTGTTGCCCGGTTTGATCGGGACGATTCAGGCGACCGAGACGATCAAGATTCTCACGGGCATCGGCGAACCGTTGTCGGGCCGGTTGCTGTTGTGGAATTCGCTCACGATGACGTCGCGCACGCTGCGCATCGCCGCGGATCCCGCCAGCCGGGCGATCACCGATCTGCCGCCCGAAGGTTACGGTGCGACCTGCGCTGTCGTGACCAAGCCGTCGGCGGATGAAATCACCGTGGATGAACTGCGGCGGCTCAGTGGCATGGGCATCCTGCCCATGTCCGAAAACCATCAGGGGCGGGACGCCCAAGCGACTTTGCCGATCCAGCTGATCGATGTGCGCGAAGATTGGGAACGTGCGCTCGGGGCGATCGAGCCTTCGGTGCACGTGCCGCTCGACACGTTGGAGGGCAACGGTGCACGGGCTGCGCTCGCCACGTTCGATCCGGCTCGCGAAACGGTGGTCTATTGCGCCGGTGGAATGCGCAGCTTGAAGGCGCTGGGGCCCCTGCGCGAGCGGCACGGATTCACGGCGCTTCGCAGCCTGAAGGGTGGCATGAAAGCGTGGTCGTCAAAGTAAAGGTCCTGAGCCCCGGCATTAAATGGAGGGGCCTGTTTGCAGGCGGCTTGGGGAAGTGGCATGGGCGTTCTGCACGCTCGTCCACGAGGATCGGAAACATGGACGAAACGCCCATGCCACTCATCCTATCAGGATGCGCGCGCCGAAGCCGGTGACGTCGAGGGCACGCCTCGGACCGCGGACAGAAACGCGGCCTTTTCATCCGGGGAGGAAAAGGCCCGAAGAGGGATTACGCAGATGCCTTTTTCGCCGAACGAGAGTTCGAGGTACCCGGCATCTTCGACAATCACGATGAGGTCGGCGAGAGGGTGGGTGATGCCGACTCCCAATGTGGTGTAGTTGAGCTTGTCGGAGGTCACCTCGTAGAGGGTCGTCTCCGGCAGTTTTCCTTCGGTTTGACGAGCCGCGTATTTTTCGATGCGTCTGCGCACGGTACCTTTGTACGTAAGCAGGTAAATTCCCGCGCCCCACGCGGCGGCGGCCAGGCAAATCCAGACCATGCTGATGGCGTCGCGGGAGTGAAAACCAAGGAACGCGAATACGGCGAAGACCACCGCGCACAGAAGCGTGCCGCGCCACTTGTTCGTTTGGTAGGTTTTGCTCCGGAGAAAAAGGCGAACAGCGGGTTCGACGATGTCGTCCAGTCGGGATTCGTAGCTGAGTTTCACAGGTGGTGTGGAGGCGTTTGGAATTCGGTCAAATGCAGTTGAGACCGAGGATTTCCCGGATGCACGCCGATATCTGAATGAAAACGCGGGCGTCACCGGGAGTGATACTAATTGGTAAGCACAGGAATGCTTCATCCTTCCGGCAGCCGAGGGCATCTCTCCATCACGTCGGCTCGGCCCGGTTGGGTCGCTCACCAAAAAAGGCGGGGTGGGGTTACCCCAGCCCCCCATTTTTTTTGGTGGTGTTAACGCGCGCGGAAACAAGCGGCCGCCCAAAATTAACAAAA
>JANJTQ010000040.1 GCA_024711005.1 Opitutaceae bacterium
TTGTCGGCGAAGGCATCGCGGTCCGCGACGGTAAACCCGGACAGCGGCAGGTAGGCGGCGGCGCGATCGGTATAGAGGTTGAACAACGTGGCGAGATAGCGGGCGTGAGCCTCGGAACTGCCGGTGCCGGTGACGATGAAACGGCGTGATCCGAGGGTGGCCGCGCAAGGGAGGCGGGGAGGCGTGCGCATCATGCCGGCCAGCACGTCGGGGATACTTGCGAGGCGCTCCGCGAGAAGAACATGGCCGAGCGGATCGGTGGAGGCGGTGGGCATGGGATCGAGAGGATCAAATCCGCGGAGTGATGACCGCAAGAAAGCAAAAAAAGAGGGGAATGCGAATGAGGCATCCAGAATGCAACCACCTTTGCCAAGACTGGAACCGATCAGCCGGCACGTTGGTCTGCGGCGGGACATGAGTCCGCAGGAGCCGATCAAGCGACCGCTGAAGATTTTTCTAGGGGTCCTCGCGATCACGCTGCTCGTTCTCGGGTTGATCTACTTCCGAATGGTCTTTCTCGCCGCGGCGGTGGGCATGATCGGCGGGATGTTGTTGGAACCGTTGATCCGTTGGTTACGCGAGCGCTGCCGGTTGCCGCAGGGGGTGAGTGTCGCAGTCACCGCGTTGCTGGTGCTCGGCGGCTTGAGCGCGTTGGGTTATGGCGGGTACCGTTTGATTGCGGGCCAGGTGCACCGGTTGGCCGAGGAGGTGCCGCAAATCACGGAGAAGTTGGTCGGCAAAGTGGAGCAGGCGAAACAGGTCTTTCCGTGGCTCAAGCTGAACGGCGAAAATATCAACATCGGCGAAGAGCTGAATCGAGCGGTCGGCGGGGCGCTGAAGGTGTTAACGGCGAGTGCGAAGGGGCTCAGTTATTTGTTTGTGGTGGTAATCCTGTCGCTTTTTATCGCCGCGAACTTTCGCACTTACGGCCGGGGGTTTCTCACGTTGTTTCCGCCCGGGCGACGACCGCGTATATCCCAACTTGGCCGGGGCTCGGTCCGGGAGGTGCGACGCTGGTTCTTCGGCCAGCTTATCGTCCTCTCGATTAGCGCAACGATGACCGCCGTCGTGTTCCTGGCTATTGGCATGGATTACTGGCTGGTGGTCGCGGCGCTCACATTCTTTTTGGATTTCATTCCGTTCTTCGGGGTGCTGATCACCGGGGCGATTGCCGCGTTGCTCACCCTTGGGACGGAGCCGGAAAAGGTGGGCTGGGTGCTGTTCGCGTTTGTGGTGATTCAACAGATCGAGTCGGACGTGGTGATTCCACTGGTGATGAAAGGGCGTGTCCGACTGCCCGAGGCGCACCTGTTGATTTTTATTTTGATCATGGGTACCGCCTTGGGGGTGATTGGAATTTTCCTGTCGCCGCCGCTCTTTGCGGTGCTGCACCACCTGTATGTTGAGGCCTATGTTCCGTGGATTGAGGGGCGTGCCGGTGGCAAACTCGTCCGAGTCAGCCCGGCGGACGCGTCTTGATCAGCGCATTGGGGTTGGCGACGCACGCTCCGAGAATAGGTCGACCCGCGATTGGTTAGGCAAAGGCGGTATGGGTGCCGCCGCTGCTGTGACCTCCGAGGTAAATGCGTTTGGCGTCGACATAATCGAGCGCTGCCAACGCTTTCGCGGCCGCGAGCACATCATCGACTTCACCATAGAACGTTTCGATGTAGCCGGGGCTGTTGTTTCCGCCTCTGAGCGAGGGATACATCATGACGATTCCCGCATCGCGAAAGCCGGAGGCGGACTGATCATTGGACACCGGTCCGGGAGTCCACGCGATGGCGCTGATGCTGTTGCTGAAGCCTCCGGTGAGCAGGGTGAGTGAGGCAAACGCCGATGAAAGCAAGAGCAGGAGAAATAATGCGGAGCTTTTCATAAGAGGTGGATGGCAAGAAGGGGACTGGGCGAGTCGGTGCGCACCGTGACTGAGGACGAGGGCCGGTTTTCCGTTCGTGTGACCGAATCGCCGGCGCTCCCCACCACGGGTTCAAACCCTTAACGAACCGCGAAAGCCTCTGCCGCTGTAGTAAGACTGCGCGCCGTTGTGGTAGATGAAGACATGGCCGTAGCGGCGGTCGCCGAAGAGGGCGCCGCCGAGCTTGCGGATGTCGGCCGGAGCTTTCACCCAGCTCGACGTCTTCGTGTCGAACTCACCGAGCGTCTGCAGCTCGCGATACTGTTCTTCCGTCAGCATCTCGATGCCCATCTCCGCGGCCATGTCCATGGCGCTGGTTTTGGGCTTATGCTCTTTCCGAGACTCCAGTCCTTCACGATCGTAACAAACACTGGTGCGGCCTTTGGGGCTTTCCGCCGAGCAATCGAAGAAGATGAATTCGCCGGTTCTTTTGTCGTGTCCGACAAGGTCCGGTTCGCCGCCGGTTGTTTCCATTTCATGGAGTGTCCAGAGCTTTTCGGGCTGGGCCTCCAATCGAGCTTTTACCTTGGTCCAGTCGAGACCCGCATGACGGTTCATGTTTTTCTCAAACCGAGCCTTCAGGGTTTTGAGCAGTTCTTCACGTTGTTTGGGAGGTAATACCTTCTTGGTTTCGGTGCGTTTCATAGGGAATTCCTTTTATGCAGCTTCGTGGCGCCTCAGGTGGCAACGAGCTTCATTGACGGAGGCGAGCCGTGCACGAGAAAGCGGGGATCATCATCGACGATGAGTTCATGCGCGCGAGGGGAGATTACGGGGCGACGTCGAAAGCGCGCAGGGATGGAGAGCGGCGGTGGCGAGGCTTGCAACCGGGCGCGCCGACTGCCTGCACAGTGAGTTGTTGGCAAAGGAGCGCGAACCCAGTCTGCTGGGCCTGCCCCGCACCGCTCAATTTCCACACCATGGCTAAACCGCTCCCGATCGAACAACTCAAGGAAACCGCCCATCTTCCCGACAACAAGTGGGGCAAGCTCCTCGGCGCGACCCCCGTCATCATGACCGTCGTGGCCACGCTGCTCGCAGGCCTTGCGTCCAGCGAGATGACCAAGGCCCAATACGAGCGCGCCTACGCCGCGCAGATCCAATCCAAGGCCGGAGACCAATGGGCGTTTTTCCAAGCGAAGCGCCTGCGCGGCGAACTCCAGCGCAACACCCTCGATCTATTCGCCGCCCAAGGCGCCGTCGCCACCGGCGAGGATGCGCCGCCTCCGCCCCCCGCGCCCGCGGTCGCTCCGGAAATCGACACCGCGCTGAAGGCCGCAGCCGCCGACGCACCCGCCGAGACGATCAATCCGCTGCTGGCCAAAATTCCGCTCGCCACGCTGCTGGCCGCGCAGGCGGAGGCGCGGGAGCACACCGCCGCCTACGATGCGCTGACGACTCCGCTGCTCAAGCAGGTGGTCCAGGGCGGCTCGGTCCCGGCCCGGTTGCATTTCAACGCGACTCGCTACGACCACGAGGCGCAGCTCAACGCGAAGGTTGCCCGTCTCTACGAATTACAGGTGCGCAAGGGCAATCTGGTGGCCGAGCGGCATCACGCGCGCAGCCAGAAGTTTTTCTTCGGCATGCTGGCCGCGCAGATGGGCGTCGTGATCGGTACGCTGGCCATCGCCGCCAAGCAGCGCAGCCTGTTGTGGAGCATTGCCGCCGCCGCCGGCGTCCTTGCGATCGTCTTCGCGATCTACGTCTACCTCTACGTGTGAGCGTAGAGACACTCCCTAACTCGGCGGAGCCGGAACCAAAAGAGCGGCGACGTCCCGGCACCGGATGGTTTTGGTGTGGGAGCGAGCGTGCTCGCGAGGATCGAACATCGCGAGCAAGTGGCGGACTGTCGCTCACGCTCGAAGCGCTCCCAGTATCGGTCACTTATGAAATTATCATTTCAAATGGGGTCGTTGTTCACACGTGAGCGCCTAACCCGAAACGATAGGACGTCACCGGCGGTGCGCCGGTTCGACTCCCTTTGGTATGGCGGTTATTTCGTGCAGGTGGCGGCGGTTGGAGCGGAAGCGGATCGCTTCCACGGGGTCGGGTTTGGCGATGGGGAAATACTTTCCTTCGTAGTTCTCTACCAGTAGCGCCCAGAGATCCAGTTCGGCTTCGTCGGGTGAGGGCTGGTCCATGATCCGCTCGATGTAGGCGAGGGCGGTCTTATCTTCACGGTCGGTCTTGAGGACTTTGACTTTCGTGGCGGGGTGGGGCGGCAAAATTTTTGTGGCGCCGATCTTGTCGTAATCGGCGTGGGAGATTAGTCCCACGGGAATAATACCGATCACACCGCTCCTATCCGCCGCCGATACTCGCGCGGCGACTGTCCGTGCCGCGCACGGAAAAGCCGGTTGAAATTCGCCAGATTGTTGAACCCCGAGGCGAACGCGATTTCCGATACCGGACGCCCCGTTTCCAGCAGCCCTCGCGCAACCCGTCCCAAGCGCACCTCGATCACGTACTCCTGAAACGTCTTCCTCAGTTTCTGGCGGAAAAAACGACTCAACGCATGCGGGTGCATTCCCGCCTCGCGCGCGGCATCCGCCAGTCGGATCGGCTCATCCCAGTGGGCATCGATGTAGTTGAGCACACGTTTCAATCGCGCGGTGTCACGCGATCGTCCTGTTCCGGCGAACCCCACGCTCGCCAACTCCCGGGCCTGACCATCGGTCGCCAGCAACTCGAGCAGCTCGATCAACGCCGTCAAGCGACGTGGCCCGCTCCCCGCCACCGGCAATCGCGCCAGTCGCAGGCGTCCTTCCTCCGCGACCGCTTCGCTGAAACGCAACCCGCGTTCCGCCCGCTTGAGGAGGTCCGCGATCGCCCGACACTCCGGCAGCGCGAAAAATCCCGCACCCAACGCATCCGGCAAAAACTGCACGTAGCGCGAACCCGCGCCACTGTAGTCCCAATTCCGGTACATGTGCGGAAGTCCCGCGCCGTGCATCACCAGGTCGCCGCTTCCGAACTCCTCCAGCGAGTCCCCCACCAACCGCTGTCCCGTGCCCGCGAACACATGCGTGATCTCGATCTCCGGGTGAAAATGATACGGGCAATCGAAGACCTGCCCGCGGAATTCAAACACTCCGAAAGACACGTCGGCCCCCCACTTCACTTTCTCCAAAACCGGCTTCATTGCATCCCGTTGTAACCACTGATGAGCCGATAAACATTAAAAATGTTAACTTAGTATTGATTTTTGTCCGTACAGGCGGAGTCGCGCCGGACGGTCTGCGCTAAGGTAGGCCTTGAAAATAAAGTGTGGCCGGCTTTCTGCCGGCCAACGAATCCCGCGCCCCGTTCCCGCCAACATGAGCATCCATCTTCCCTCACTCCCCGACAAAGGCATCCTCGACGACGTCGTCCGTGCGATCATCCCGAAGCTCCCTGCGGCCAAGACCACGCGCGTTGTGATCATTGGCTGCGGCGTCAAAATCCACTTCCCGTGGGACAAGGCCTGCGCGCGCCTCGCCGAGGCCGCTCGCATTCTCACCGACACCTCCACGACGACCGGCTTGCCTGTGGAGATCGTGGCCGCTCCCGAACCTTGCGAAGACCCGACCCGGCTGCTCGCCTTTCTCGACGGCGAACTCACGCGCGGCATTGGCGGCATCGTGTTTTTCCACGCCGCCTACACTGCGGGCGAGATCGGTTCGGTTCTCGGACGTTGGTTGCTCGACCATCGCACGCCCGTCCTTAGCTGGGCCTGGCCGGAGCCCGGCAACGGCGGCGCGAACGAGGCCAACAGTCTCACGTGCCAGAATTTTATCCTCAACATGTGGAAACAACTCGGCGTGCCCTACGCGTGGTTGCACGAAGAGCTCGCCCCCTCCGCCGCGCCGGTGCTCGAACGTTTCGTTCGTGTCGCCCACGCCCGTGCCACTCTTCGCAACGGCAAGCTGCTCCATGCCGGCGGCTCCCGCGTAACCGCGTTCTACGACGGCGAAGTCGACGAGCTTGCCGTGATGCGGCGCATGGGCGTGCGCTTCGATCGCTTCGATCTCGAAACCATCCATCAACACGGTCGCAAATTTACCGACAAACAACTCACCTCCCTCCGTGACGCGCTCGTCAATCATCCCGCCTGCGCGCAAGTCGCCGTGCCCGACGAGCAGATCCTGAAGACCTACCGTTTCGGTCTCGCGATGCTCGATCTCGCCGGCGAACAAGACTACCTCGGGGCCACCGTGAAAAGCTGGCCCGATCTGTTCTCCTGCTACGGTTGCGCCATCGACGGCTCGGTCTCGATGATGAACGACCTCGGGTTCTGCGTCGCCGAAGAAGGTGAGATGAACGGCCTGCTGTCCTCGCTCGCCCTGCACCTGCTCTCCGGCGGCCGCGCCGTGCCCACCATGATGGATCTCTCGCTCTACCGCGCTCGCGAGGAACGACTCGGCATCTGGCATTGCGGCGCCTCGCCCACGCGTCTGCTCAAACCGGGCTCCACCTTCGCCGCAACGCGTCACTCGATTCTCGAAAACGGGGATCCTTCCACGGCCGTCGGCCTCATGCTCGAGTTCCTCCTGGCTCACGGCCCGATCACCGTCATGCGCTACCTCGCACCCGACGCCGGTCGCTTCTTCGCCTTCGAGGGTGAGTTCGTGGATACACCTCTGGCCTATCGTGGCTCCTACGGTCTTATGAAGGCAACGCCCCGGGCCGGCATCGGCCAGATCATGGGCACAATCCTCGACGCCGGCCTCGATCATCATTGGAGCGTGGGTTACGGCCACTGGCACGACGAGTTGCGCATGCTCAATCACTTTATGGGTATCGACGAGATCCCGCTCCGCACCGCCGCCCACACCTTCGGTCTCAGTCGCTAATCCCATTGCCGCATATGCCGCCCGCAACCCCGCCCGCTTTCGACGCCGTCTGCATTGGCCTGAACGTCGTCGATATCCTGGTGCGTCTACCGAACGAGGTGCATCGCGGCGAAAAACACGAAGTGTCCGACCTCCTCGTCCAAGGCGGCGCCCCCGCCGGCAATGCCGCCTGTGTGCTCGCCGCTCTCGGTGCACGCACCGGATTTCTCGGACACTTTGGTCGCAACACCCTCTCCCAAGTCGCCCGCGACGAGTTGACGCAACGAGGAGTGCGGGCCGACTTCTTCATCGAAACGACCGATGCACGCCCCGGTGTCGCCACGGTCGAAATCGACGCGAGCGGCGACCGCACCGTCTTCTACAATCTCAACGGTTATCGCCGTGTCTCCTCGACCGATGTCCCCGCCGACCTCGCCGTGCGCACGCGGCTTGTGCTCGTGGACGGTTACGAGACCGAAGGCGCGCTCGTCGCGCTTGAGCAGGCCCGCGCCGCCGGAACCCTTTCGGTGCTCGACCTCGAAGCCGGAGACCCGGCAATTCTTCGTCGGCTGCTCGCCCTCGGCACCGACGCGATCCTGCCCCTCGGGGGCGCACGACAGCTCACCGGAAAAACCGAGCCCGCCGACGTCCTTCACGAACTCGGCTCCGCAACCGCTGCTCAACTCGTTGTGACCGACGGTGCGGCGGGCTGCTGGGCGCTGACGCCCGACGGCGTGATTCATCAGCCGGCGTTCAGTATTAATCCCCTGGATACGACCGGATGCGGCGATGCCTTTCACGGTGCCTACGCCTTCGCGCTTCTCGCGGGCTGGGCATTGCCGCAGCGCCTGGAGTTCTCCGCCTATATCGCCAGTCGCGTCGCACTCAATCTGGGCGGACGCTCCGCACTCCCGACTTGCGACATGCTCCGGCGTGAAGAGTCATCTCTTTTCACCACGGCTCTTCGCCGGAGTCTGACGGACCTTCTGACGTTGCAGGCCGGAGCTTTAGAGTGCCCCGCGGGTTGTCCACGGTGAAGGCCCCCGATCCGGACGGACGGAAAGCATAGCCGTGGCGCGACCGTTGATCCGCGGTGTGCCAGTAGCAGGAGGAGTTAGAATCATTACGTGGTCTGGGTGTGGGCCGGGGGCGAGCCGTACGGGGGGTGGGGCGAGGGGCGAAAAAAAGTTTAGTCGTTCAGGGATCGAAGAAACTCCGGGATATTCGAACCAACGGGCTCCTCGTGAAAGCACTCGACCGGCCCTTGCCTGGGCGCGGGGAAACGTCTCAGCTCGCGACCATGAAGTCACCGCTGATGTCTTGGACTGCGTTGGGTGCATGGTTGGCGGTCTCGCCTTTGTTGGCCGAGCCGCCGGCAGAGGCGCTCAGACAACCGGCGGAGGTGTTGACGATTATCGTCCCGGTGACGGTCAACTATCTGGAGGCGCTGCCCGAGGGCTATGCGATGGACGAGACGCGGCGTTGGCCATTGGTGATTTTCCTGCATGGGTCCGGCGAGCGCGGCTCCGACTGAATCCTTACAGCTAAGCGAGCGGGCCGTCGGACATCGGGATCGAGCCCGCACGGCCGTCCATCAGGTCGGTCACGGTTGAGTTGCCCATCGTCTCCTCGACGAACGCCATCGCGTCGTCGATGCGCTTGTGCATCGGACACAGGCAGGTGCCGTGCGATTTGAGCCCGAGGGGGCACGTGCGGATGCGCTCAATCGGGTCCACCGCATTGATCACCTCCAACAGGGTCAGGGTCTCGGGCTCGCGAATCAGGGCAAACCCGCCCGCGCTGCCGCGTTGGGTCGAGACGATGCCGGCCTTCGCCAGACTTTGCAGCACTTTGATCAGATAGCCGGGCGCCGCCTTCGTGCCATCCGAGATCTCACGCAACTTAAACGTCTGTCCCTTTCGTTGGGCCAGCCAGACCACTCCGCGGAGCGCGTATTCGGATGCATCGGAAAGTAATTTCATCGGATTCTTGCTTATCAGTTGACGACAACATGGCGTTTTTCGAGAAAGAACGCTTTCGCGCTTTAAAGCATTAAAGCGCTCAATGTTGATCTGACGTTCATTTATCACCGTGGAACCAGTTAAAAAACCCAGGACCTATTGGAAGCTCTGGCTCGCCTTCGCTCTGACGACGGTGGCCTCCTTCGCCGTGCTCGGCTATTACGGCACGGAGATTTACCGCCACGCGCCTCCTTATCCGGAGAGCGTCGAATCCGAACAGGGGGTAATCTACACGGGGGAGCAGATCGTCACCGGCCAGAACGTCTGGCAGTCGATCGGCGGCCAGGAGATCGGCAGCATTTGGGGGCACGGGGCGTATGTGGCCCCGGATTGGTCCACGGACTGGCTTCACCGCGAGGCGCTCTACCTCGCCGAAATCTGGTCGCAGCGCGACCACGGCAAGGGTTTCGCGGATCTCGCCGACGCGGAACGTGCCGCAATCCAGCACCGGCTGAAACGCGAGTATCGCACCAACACCTACGACCCGGTGATCAAGCGGCTTTCGGTTTCCGTCGACCGCGCCAAAGCCATTGATGCGATGGGTCGTTATTATACGGCGATCTTCGGCGACTCGCTCGAGTTTGATGAGGATCTCCGTTTCATCGCCGACGGCGGCATGAACCCGGTGGAGTTGCGCGATGCCTACGCGATCCCCGCCAAAACGTTGAAGGATCCGGCGCGACAGGAGGCGATGAACGCGTTTTTCTTTTGGTCGGCCTGGGCCTGTGGCGCGGAACGCCCGAGCGCATCTAAGCTGGATGGAGATTCGAGCGCGGTCACCTACACCAACAACTGGCCGCCGGAGCCGCTGGTCGACAACCGTCCCTCGGGTTCGATCATCCTGTGGTCCGTCGTCAGCTTCGTGGTCCTGCTCGCCGGCGTCGGCGCGCTCGCCTGGTACTTTGCGATCATGAAGCATCACGAAGAGGCGCCCTCCGAGACGCCGGACTCCGATCCGTTGCTCGCGATCAAGCCGACGGCGAGCATGAGGGCCACGTTGAAGTATTTCTGGGTCGTGGTGGCATTGATGGTCGTGCAGATGGCCTTGGGGGCGGTTACCGCGCATTACGGCGTCGAAGGCGGGGCGTTCTTCGGCATCCCGCTCGGGGAGTGGTTGCCCTACTCGGTGACGCGCACCTGGCACACTCAACTGGGTATCTTCTGGATCGCGACCGCCTGGCTCGCGACCGGCCTCTTCATCGCTCCCGCCGTGTCCGGTGTGGAACCGAAATACCAGCGACTCGGCGTCAATCTCCTCTTCGTTTCGCTCCTCGTCATCGTGGTCGGGACGCTCTTCGGAACGTGGTATTCCACCCGGCAAACCATGAGCCTCACCGCGAGTTACTGGTTTGGTCACCAAGGTCTGGAGTATGTCGATCTGGGACGGTTCTGGCAGTGGTTCCTGTTTGTCGGACTCTTCCTCTGGCTTGCCTTGATGACACGCGCCATGTGGCCCGCCTTTAAACACCCGGGCGAGCACAAGAATCTGCTCGCGCTCTTCTTGATCAGTTCGCTGGCCATCGCCGGTTTTTATGGCGCGGGCTTGATGTATGGGCAGGGCAGTCACTTCGCGATGATCGAGTATTGGCGCTGGTGGGTGGTTCACCTCTGGGTGGAGGGTTTCTTCGAGGTCTTCGCAACCGTCGTCATGGCCTTCCTGTTCACGCGCATGGGACTTTTGAGCACCGCCATTGCGACTGCGGCGGTACTCTTTAGCTGCACGATTTTCCTCTTCGGCGGAATCATCGGCACGTTCCACCATCTGTATTTCACGGGCACGCCCACGGCGGTGTTGGCGCTCGGGTCGGTCTTCAGCGCGCTCGAGGTGGTGCCGCTCGTCTTGATCGGATTTGAAGCGTACGAAAACTTCACCATCTCGCGGGCCAAGGACTGGGTCGCCAGCTACAAGTGGCCGATCTACTTCTTCGTTGCGGTGGCGTTCTGGAATCTGGTCGGCGCCGGTGTGTTTGGCTTCCTGATCAACCCGCCCATCGCCCTCTATTACATGCAGGGACTCAACACCACGGCGGTGCACGCTCACACGGCGTTGTTCGGCGTTTATGGGATGCTCGGCATCGGCCTGACTTTGTTCTGCCTCAAAGGCCTGACGCAGCACAAAGTGTGGGACACCCGTTGGCTGAAGATCGCCTTCTGGACGATCAACTGGGGTCTCGCGTTGATGGTGCTGATCAGCGTGCTCCCGGTCGGATTACTTCAAACTCTGGCGAGCGTGGACAAAGGTATGTGGTATGCGCGTTCCGCGGAGTTCCTCCAGGGGCCGGGCATGGACACGCTGCGTTGGTTGCGGGTGGTCGGTGACACGATCTTCGCGGTCGGCATCGTTGCCTTGGCCTGGTTCATCGCCGGGCTGCATTTCGGCTGGTCGCTCAAGAAGACCGACGACCCTGCGTTCATCTCCGCCGGGAAGTGATCCGATTCATGTAACGAGAAGACCGAAACAGCGTTTACTGGCGGTTTCGGTCGACCGTTCCGCTCGGTTTGTGAGGGGGAGCGAGAGGTGGCGGTAATTCCGGGCTGCGGGAGGCTCGGTTGGGACGTGACGCACGGTCGTTGCCGACGACCACCCCGTGCCTCGCTCCCGCCTCTCGATTCGGGCCCGAGGATCACCACAAGGCGGCGATTCTCCGTCGCAGTTCGGGCAGCGCTTCCCGCTCGAACCACGGGTTGGCCGCCAGCCACGGCCGATTACGAGGCGAAGGGTGGGGCAACGGGAAATAGCGGGGCAGATGCGCGCGAAACGCCCGTACGTTCTCTGTCAGACGGGTCGACCCCGCCGGCAAGTATTCGCGTTGTGAATACGCACCGATCAGCAGCGTCAACTTGATCTCGGGCAACGCCGCGAGGAGGGTGGAATGCCAGCGTGGCGCGCACTCGATGCGCGGTGGCAAGTCGCCGGATTTTCCGGCTCCGGGATAACACAATCCCATCGGGATAATCGCCACGCGCTCCGGATCGTAAAATTCATCCTCGTGCATTCCGAGCCAGGTTCGCAGCGTCCGCCCGCTTGCGTCCAGCCACGGGGTGCCGCTCGCATGCACCGCTCGCCCCGGCGCCTGGCCGACGATGAGAAGTTTCGCCCGTCCTCCGGCCTGCAAAACCGGACGGCAACCGTGCGGCAGATGTCCGGCGCACAATTGGCATGCGCGGGCTTCTGCCAGCAAGGATTCCAGCGTACTCTCGTTCATTGAGGGATAATCGAACACCCAAGCCGTCATCCGCACTCGCGCAAACGCAGGCGCGATTCCGTCGGATTCACCCCGTCGGCTGATGGGAATCACCGGGGAGGTCGACGCGATGGCATCGCGTCGGCCATCCACTTGGATACGGCAGGAATCCGGCATTCCTTTCAGAGAAATCCTTACCGGACGCCGCATCGGAATCCCTATCCACGAGGAGCCCATCCCCGCGTATAGTTATGAAACCGGAATCCGCACGACATCCGCGGAGGCCCTCGTCATCCAATGCACCCTCCTTGCAATCTCTCGTGCGTCGAAATTCTTTGCGTCCGAGGTGAGCGCCGCGCTGCCCCCGCCGCCATCATTCCCTGAGCCGGTATGAAACCGGCGCCAGATGAGATTCGCGAGACGGACGGCTTGCAGGTCGATGAGGACGCCCTCTTTCAAAAACGCTCGTGGCGGGTCCAATCCGTGGGCCGGGGGATGATCGCCCTGTTTGTTCTTGCCGGGCTGGCCGGTTTTTTCGGCGGCGCCGGACCGGCGGCGCACGGGACGCACTCTCGACCCGTCCAGATCCGCTACCCGCGTTTCGTGCGTATGCATGCGCCGGTGCAATTTCTGATCACGGTCCCGCCGGACGCCGGAGGCGCTGGCACCGTATCTGTGGCGATTAACAAGGAGTTCTTTGACTCCTTTGAGGTGGAGCAGATCGTGCCTCAACCGCGCGCTGAGCGACTGGGGCAAGGCGCAATCATTTATGAGTTTGATCGGGTGGATCGCGCGGACGCCTCGATCAGCTTTCGTGTGAAGGCGGCGAAACGCGGCGCGACGACTGCCACGTTCACTGTCGGTTCGGCGGAGCCCGCGAAGATGAAATCGTTCGTGTTTCCTTGAGCCATGGATTCCGTACTACGCGCCGCCGGGATTTACCTGTTTCTCATTCTCGTTTTTCGCGCGTTCGGAAAACGCTCGCTCGCGCAAATCACGACGTTCGACTTCGTGATGCTCCTGATCGTCGCCGAGACGACGCAGCAGGCGCTTCTTGGAGAGGACTTTTCGCTTACGAATTGTTTCCTGCTAATTGCCACGCTTCTGCTGCTCGACCGGCTTTTTTCGCTGATCAAGCGGCGGTCCACCTGGTTTGAGTCTGTGTCGGAAGGACGACCTTTGATCATCGTGCAAAATGGCCAGCCGTTGGAGGACCGTATGAAAAAGAGCGGCGTGGATGTTGCGGACGTGCTTGCGGCCGCGCGCGAGCTACAAGGACTGGAGCGATTGGAACAGATCAAGTTTGCCGTGTTGGAGCGAAGCGGGCTCATCACGATCATCCCGCGAGGCTAATGAACGACATCTCTCCTTGATACGCCTTTCCCGTTGCCCGTTTACCCCCATCGGCTCGACGGTGCGGGAAGACGTGCGAATCAGGCGAGTTGCCGGAGGAAGAGTCGCATGGCCTCCGGGATTGGAGCGGTCAAGTGGGCGAACATGTGAGTGAGGATGGACGGTTTTTTCAATGGGATCGCCTTGGCGGCGTCGCCGGTGACGCGAGCGAGCGACTCGGGCAGGAGGGCGACGCCGGACCCGGCGGCGACCATTACCGCGACGGCTTGGGCGCGGGGCGACTCGAGGACGATTCGTGGACGGAAGCCCGCGCCGCGACAGAGCGCGCGCACGTGTTCGGAGAACGCCGGAGCGGCTTCGCTCGACACCGCGACGAACGGCTCGGCGGCGAGATCCTTGAGCGCGATCTTCGGTATCCCGGCCAGGCGGTGGCCGGCCGGAACGAAGCAGGCGAGCGGTTCGCGACGCCACGGCGCGAGGTGGATGCCGGCGGGATGGTTGGCCGGCGCGAGTCCGACGAAACCGCCGTCGAGCGCGCCGCGGGCGATGGCCTGCAACTGCTCGGCGGGCGGGCTGTCGTGCAACATCACCTGCACCTCGGGGTGCTCGGCGCGGAAGAGGCGGAAGGTTTCGACCAGCTCCGGACTGAGGACGGCGCTGACGAAGCCAAGGCGGAGCCGGCTGGTGGCGCCGAGCGCGGAGCGACGGGCGGCTTCACCGGCGCGGACGAGCTGGCGGAGGATGCCGCGGGTCTCGTCGTAAAAAAGGGCGCCGGCGCCGGTGAGCCGGACCGATCGTTGGGTGCGCTCAAAGAGACGCGCGCCGATTTTTTCCTCCAGCGTGCGGATGTGGCGCGAGAGCGGCGGTTGGGCGAGATGCAGCCGGCGGGCGGCGCGGGTGAACGACAGTTCTTCGGCCACCGCGGTGAAGCACTCCAGTTCGCGCAATGAATAATCCATATCGATCTGGTATCATAAACGAACCAAAGAGGTAATTCTATTATGATAACGCGCGAGGTAGAATCGCGGGCATGGCAATCAGCGACACCATCAAGAAAGGCAGTCTTCGCGCGCCGCATCGCAGCTTGTTGCGGGCGACGGGCGTGATACAGGACGAGAGCGATTGGGACAGGCCCTTCATCGCGATCGCGAATTCATTTGTGCAAATCGTGCCCGGGCACGCGCACCTCGACATCGTCGGGCGCAAGGTGCGGGCTGCGGTGCGGGCGGCGGGCGGGGTGCCGTTTGAGTTCAATACGATCGGCGTCGACGACGGCATCGCAATGGGGCACGGCGGAATGAAGTATTCGCTGGCATCGCGCGAGTTGATCGCGGACTCGGTGGAGACGATGTTACGCGCGCATTGTTTTGACGGCGTGGTGTGCATTCCCAACTGCGACAAGATCACGCCGGGGATGATGATGGCGGCGGCGCGGGTGAACATCCCGGCGGTGTTCGTTTCGGGCGGGCCGATGCGGGCGGGGCGGCACCCCGTGATGGGCCGTTCGCTCGACCTGGCATCGGTGTTCGAGGCGGTGGGGCGGCACTCGGCGCAGGCGATGTCGGAGGCAGAGCTGGGCGAGATCGAGCGCAGCGCGTGTCCGACCTGCGGGTCGTGCTCGGGCATGTTCACGGCGAATTCGATGAACTGCTTGTGCGAGGCGTTGGGGCTGGCGTTGCCGGGCAACGGATCGATCCTCGCGACGGATCCGGCGCGCGATCGGTTATTCGAGGAGGCGGGGAGGGTGATCGTGGATGCGGTGCGGGCAAACCGGCGTCCGTCGGACATCCTGACGCGGGAAGCGTTCGAGAATGCGCTCGTGTTGGACATGGCGATGGGCGGTTCATCGAACACGATCCTGCACACGCTGGCGGTGGCGCGGGAGGCGGGCGTGCCGTTGCGCATGGAGGATTTCAACGAGATCTCGGAGCGCGCACCGCACCTGTGCAAGATGGCGCCGTCGGGACCGCATCACATGGAGGACGTGGACCGCGCAGGCGGCGTGTCGGCCATCTTGAAGACCGTGGCGGCGAAGCCCGGGCTGTTGCACCTCGACGCGCTGACGGTCACGGGGCGGACCATGGGGGAGACGATCGCGGGTGCGGAGGTGCGCGATGCGGAGGTGATCCGGCCGCTGGAGAAGTTGCATTCGTCGCGTGGAGGCCTGGCGGTTTTGTTTGGCAATCTGGCGCCGAACGGCTGCGTGGTGAAGTCGGCCGGCGTCGCGCCCGAGATGATGCGCTTCACGGGGCGGGCGGTGATCTTTGAGTCGCAGGAAGAGGCGTATGTCGGGATTTTGGTTGGCAAGGTGAAGGCGGGGGACGTGGTCATCATTCGCTACGAAGGACCGCGTGGCGGGCCGGGGATGCAGGAGATGTTGGCGCCGACCTCGGCGATCGCGGGGCGCGGACTGGCGGAGTCGGTGGCATTGATCACGGACGGACGGTTTTCCGGGGCGACGCACGGCGGGGCGATCGGGCATGTGTCACCGGAGGCGGCGGCGGGCGGGCCGATCGCGTTGGTGGAGGCGGGGGACTTGATCGAGATCGATATCCCGGGGCGGCGCGTGAGCCTGCGAGTGGACGATGAAACGCTGACGCGGCGACGCGAGGCGTGGCGACGGCCGCCCGCCAAAGTAAGCGGTGGTTATCTGGCCCGTTACGCGTCGCTGGTGACGAGCGCGGATACCGGCGCGGTGTTGGCGGTAAATGGCGAGGCGTAGAAATCGGTCGGCTCTCAATGGAAGCAGTCCGGGAGTATCCGCGCCTGGGAACGGCTCGGCGCCGATTTTTCGCCTTGGGCTGTCCGATGCCTTTTGGCGGCCCGACCTATTACTTGAGTTTTTCGCTCAACCCGACGATGAGGCCCTCGGGACCGCGGATGTAGGCGAGTCGATACGTATCCTCGTATTGCACCACTTCGCCGACCAGTTCGGCGCCATGGGCAAGCAGGCGCGCAACGACATCGTCGATCTGATCGACGGCGAGCATGATGCGGCGGATACCGAGTTCGTTCACCGGAACCGTCTCGGGCCCGGTTCTGATCGCTTTCGGCGTATGGAATTTGTCCAGCTCGATCCGTCCCTGGCCGTCCGGAGTGCGCATGAACACGAGGGTGGCACGGACATTCTGAAGACCGATGAGACGATCGACGGAAGGGCCCTCGACGATTGTTTCGCCCTCCAACTCGAATCCGAGTTCGAGAAAGAAAGCTTTCATGGCGTCGAGGTCATCGACGACGATGAGAACATTATCCATTCGCAGCAGCTTGCCTTTGGTCATCGTTAATCACCGTCATCCAGCGGTGGACGTTGTCAATGGCTGGCTAGTCCAGTCGATGTTCGAACTTCTGTGAACGGTCCTCCCCGTGAGAGGGCGGGCCGCTATTTGCTACTTTCAAACTAGACGCGGCGTCCCGCCGCGTTACCGTTCCACCCCGGTGACCAACTCCTCGAAACGAGCAGCGGCGTCCCGCTCAGACCAATGCGTCTTCTCGATTGCCTCTTCGTTTTTCTCCTCCTCGGGTCCAGTTTCGTTTTCGGCCAGAGCCCCGGGCGACTCGCTTGGGCACCGCCGGAACTATCCGAGCCGATCACCGTGGTTGTTGACGAGACGAAGGCCGACCTTCGCCTCAAACCCGGTCGGGATTACCTGATCAAAATGCCGTCGGCACCCCTACGGGTGAACGGAGGCCTCGTGATCGTTGGCGGGCGCAACGTCGTCTTGATTGGCGGCGCGATCGAGGCGCCCTCTGCCACTGATGCTCCTGAAGGCAAAGAGCGACGCGCTCTGTATCTCAAAGGTCAAACCGGCACCATTCACATCGAAGGATTGCATCTTGGCGGCGCGGACCTCGCCGAAGCCATCAACCTGGATCAACGCTTCGGTGCGATCGTCCAACTACAGAATATTCGCGTCGAAACTGTTCACGGCTCCTTTGCCGGACACCACGCCGACATCGTTCAAACTTGGGCGGGCCCCGCCGAACTCCGGATCGACCGCATGACCGGATCCACAGGTTATCAGGGCTTTTTTCTTCTGCCCAACCAGCACTTTCAGGAGGGGCCGTCGCCCGTGAAATTCGATTTTCGCCGCATCAATCTGGCCGGGAACGAAGAGTCGGCATATCTACTATGGATTCAAACCGAGCCGCGGTTTCCTGTGGTCATCGAGGACGTCTACGTGAGCCCGAACTTTAAAAAGACGCGCCGTGATCAATTCCTCTGGCCGAAGCCGTCAACCGGCGATCGCACTTGGGATCAGGTGAAAGTGGGGGCTCCGTCCAATGGTGATTTTGTCCCTGGCGGGGTAGCGGGAACGGCCTACGTATCGCCAGGTTATCTGGGTGTTGGTGACTAGCGGCGGCACACGCTACGGCGTCGATCGAAGGGGGCGGGCCGCTGCCCGAGCACCGTTCGCCCGTGATCAGTAGACTTCGAGGTCGGATGGCGCTTCGTTCACGACGTCGACCACTTCGAATTTCCCGTAGAGCATGGTGCGCGAGTAGCTGGACTTGCAGGTGAACACGACCCCTCGCTTGAGCTCGATCTCCGTCATGGCGAACTTGTTGCCTGCCGCGGATTGGATGCTGGCGAACTTTTCTTTCCGGAGCGCGATGCCGGCGCCGGTTGTCATCCATTTCCAGTCGAGATGGAAGGTGTCTCCGTAGCGCGTTTCCCCTGGTTCCGCCTGACGAAGTCTCCAGCCGAGGAAGTGCTGCGGATTGCCGTGGGATAGGTCGCTGAACGCGGCGATACCCGAGTAAAGATCAGGAGCGGCCAGATCCGGATCGCCGTTCAAGTTGATCGCGTAGCGCATGATCACGTAGCGCATTTTCCGGAAATCGACGCTGAGCTTCGCCGGGCTGATTCGCCCGTTTCGAACGTTCATCCGATACCATTGATGGGCGTAGCCATCGGCATGGAGGGATAAGGTGTGGGGGCCATCCGTGAGCTCCAAAAATTCCACCGTATCCGCGGTCCGCTCGATCTGGCGGACCACCTTTTTGCGCGAGGTCGAGTTGAACATCTCGACCTTGACTTGTTTTGGCGGCGGTCCGTTGTAGCTGAGCGCGAGGCGGACAGATGCGGAGGGAGCCGGCGTTGTTCGTTCTTCGGGTTCGGGCGCGGCGGGATCAACGATGGAAATGGTGAGCGCTCGTTTCACTCGCTCCTGTGCGGCACCCGAGAGCTGGGTTACCGGGAAGGTGTAGCGTTTGCCATCCTCGCGCATGATCGTGAGGTAGCCGTGCAGGATCTCGACCGGCTCGGCGTTGATGATCCGGCCTTGGTTGTCCTCCAGTTGGATGAGTTCACACCACGCCGGTGACATGCCCAAGAGCCACAGTACGAGGAATAGGGGATGGCGATGGATCATCGCGCGAGGCTGGGAAATTATCCGACGATGTAAAGTTCCCGGCGAGTCGGCCGATCGAGCGGACCTCGAAGGCTCCTCGGCACGTCCGCCGACTCCGATCAAGGGTGTCCCCGGGCATCCCGAATGGGGTTCTTTTCGTGAACGGGGCCGTTACTTGCTACTTTTTGTCCTGTTTAAGTAAACGCGCACCGTGCTGACCGAACCCATGTGCAGCTGTTGGGTAATCCACGCGTAGGGAGCGCCGACGTTCCTGAGCTGTATGGCGGTGGTGATTTTCCACGCGGAATTCGCGCGACTGGAGGCCGCCAATTCGTGTGTTTGCGCATGCCGTTCCAGCTCCTGATCGAGCACCTGTGTCCATCGCGCCTCCTTCAATCCACGCAGTTCCGTGGTTTCTATCCCGGGTGCCAGCGCTCGGTCTGCATGCTCCTTGGCGATTGCGCGACACCACCCCGCCGTTCCGATGGCCCAGCCCTTGGACAGCTGTTCCAATCCCAACCTCTTTTGCTCGGCCTCGTCTTCCGCCAGCGCGATCACGTGATTGGCATACGACTGCAGTCCCTTCTGCGTGTCGGCCAGACCATGTTGCGCGAGCCAGTCTCCGCAAGACATGACGGCTGGCCGCGGACCGCGTAGGAAGCGCCTCAGACTGCTCCAGCGAAAGTTCACCAGTTGTTCTGCCGCCACGATCTTCGCCCGGGCCGGGTTGAGATGAATGTAATCAACGACCTTCGCCAACGCCGCCATGTCTTCGACGAGCAACGCCTGATAACGCCCTTGAAACAAATGCCCCCGTTCTTGGCGAAACCGGTTAAACCGCGTCGAAAACGTGCTCTGCAACCAATGCATGCCCTCCACGAGGTTCGCACGCGGGGTCTCCACCGCCAAGTGGTAGTGATTGCGCATGATGACGAACGCATGCAACCGCCAGCCGCTCTCGGCGCACGCCTCCATCAAAGCCGATTCAAATGCCTGGGCAGTCCCGACCGATTCAAAGACATCGCGGCGGTAATTGCCGCGGTTGATCACATGGTAAATTGCACTCTCGTATTGAATCCGCAGTTTTCGCGCCATGGGCGGAGCAAGAAGACGAGAGGGGCGGGTGTCAGGCTAAAAAGTAGCAAGTAACGGCCTGACCCCATTGGATCGACCCCCCGTGGTTTTCATTTCTGATTCTCCGTGTATGATTTTTTGGCTGCCGCAAATACGTAAAACGGCCACATCAAAGAAACAAGTCCCAGCATCGCCGCAATCGAGCCTATTCTGCCTTTCAGGAATTCCGCATCAGGAAAATAATCTAGCGCGAATTTCCTCCAGTAAAATACCCCGCCCATGATCAGCATGAACTGGCAGATGCCGCATATTGACGCAGCCACAATTCTTCCAGCAATGATAAATTTTGTTCTCATACTTTTGCCCAACGATGAAGCTCAGACACCCCGCTGGGGATGTCCGAACCCAGCGGTCTTCTCGTAAACGCTGCGCGTCATCGGGTTGTCTGTAGATGCTTGGTTGGGCTCCGTGGTTTTCATTTTTGAATTGTCGGGAATCTTTCATCAACCAATAGATCGCCCATCTCTTCCAGCTCCTGTAGCTCTGGATAGTGTCGCTTAATGCGTTTTAATCCAATAAACAGTGAGCGAAGATTGCTTTGGCGGCTATTGTATAAATTGTTGGATGGACTATTCTCCTTATATGGTAATTCCGGGTGAAATTCCTCCTTTAGTGGTTTTAGTTTTTCATTAATATATTGGATGAGGCGCTTCGCCTCTTCTGGGTTTGTTTTTGATATTTTTATGTAATAAATAGCAAGCGATCTCAGTGCGCTGCCTCCGTCTGTAATATCTCTAGTTGAATATGCCTTCCGTGCATTGAGGTCATTCCACTCTTTATCTAGGGCGAGAAGTGCCGTAGGTAGCCCTTCTATATTCTTATGATTATTCCAGTAGGTGAAGCTATTTCGGTAGGTGGAGACCCAGTCATCGGGTATATCCGTTAATTGTTTTCGGAGTAATTTTTCTTCCGGTGTTTCAGGTTTTTTACCGATGGTCAGTTGAGGTAATGGGATTTCTGAATTATCGAAAGTTGCGATATCAGGCGATCCCGTAAGCGAAGAAGATTCAAAAAATACGGACAACATGAGGGCGCTTAGGTATTTCATATTTTTGCCCAACAGTGTTATTGAGCGCAACTCGGAGTTGCGCATATTAAGGGTTGAGTGATCGGTCTCTTAGATGAGCCGTCCGTTTCATAAGCGACTGAAAGAAAGTTACTCATGCTGAATGATATGATTGATTTCGCTATCGGGTTGCGGTTTAGGAGGGCGTGAATCCCGTAAATAACGCAACCGTAAAAGCGAAACCGGGCTCGGCGGACGATGATAGGAATCCACTGTCTTTTCCAACTTGGAATGAGGCTCTGGCGGCGGAGTCGCTCGATTCAGATGCGAGGGCTCGGTGGAAGTTTGCCGTCATTGGATTGCTCAAATTCTGCAAGAGCGATGATGGCGGAAGGGGGGATGCTTTACCTTTGACATTTTCAGATCCGCCCCGCCGCCAGCGAGGATGCTTTAATCGGCGACTTCAAATTCTACATCACTAGCGAGCGTGCCGTTGATAAAGAGCTGAAAACGATGCGCGCCCTTCGGATCTGTGTCCAATATCGTAAATGTCTGCCCATATTTCACGGGTTTGGACGTATCCAGAGTAAATTCCTTCTCCAATGCCTGCCCATCATTAGAGATCTTATCTGATCTGTTTTTCATTAGAGCCGGCGTCGCATGCGCTTCTTTTATAAAAGCAGCAGGGGCGGGCAATCTCAGGATTTCTTTTACTTTTATGGAAGGTTCCTTGGCGAACACAGTGACATCCCACCCGTATTTGTTTCCCGGCTTCCAAGTGATCTTGCGCGTGCGTCTGAGACTGCCGTCAGGAAGGCGCTCTCCAAAGAAGACGGAGATCAATCCCTTTGGTGTCGCAGCATCTATTCCGGGAGATTCGGTTTGCGCCGAACAACGGTGTCCGGACCGGTGCTCTGATACAGTGGGCAGTTCGATTGGCAGTGCCCGAGTAATACGCAAGAACGGCACCGAAGGGGCGGCTTAATAAAAATCGATCCGCTCGCGCGTATACATTTTTTCGACCCGGCCGATG
>JANJTQ010000041.1 GCA_024711005.1 Opitutaceae bacterium
GGTGATCGCGAACATACGGTTCCCATCGAGATATTCGGTCCAGTAATTATCTCGGCGAAGGGTGCCGCCGGCCCCAAATCTGTAAAATTTTCTCCTTCTAGAATCCCGATGCGAGAAGGCATAAACCATTCGTCGGTTTGGATCACTCCCATGATAGCGTCTTCGTTGTGCACGGTAGGGAGATAGGCTATCCCCGTGGCGCTGCTGAAGTTATTATGCCTATTCCACTCGTAGTGAATATGATCCGGGCCGATCCAAGTGCCCGAACTGTAGTCGACCCCTCCCGAGTCGTCCTCGCCTGTCGCCTCGGGGTCCACCTCAGGGTTCATCATCTGAATACCGACAATTTTGCCCGAGCCGTTGATCGCCGTCACCCAATTGTAGGGGGGGCGGTCGCCATTCGTAGAAACAGGATCGAGCAGAGTGGCTTCCGTATCACCCGTTATCCACGTCCCGGCAGTTCCTATGCCCAGCCAGCTGGCGACATGACCATTGCGACTTAAAAACGAGGGGGGGATATAAGCGTAAAACTGTGGAACAGAGCCTCCGCTGGATTGGGGAACCGACTGGAGGGGGACGGCTTCCATCGTTCCCGTGCTCGATTTCCAAAACCGGAAAATAGATCCCCAGAACCCCAGCACGTTGGCGGCGTCGTCTATTTCGGTCGGTGATACGTCGGTGGGAATCCCCGCTGAATAAAGTCTCACGATGGCATAGCGCACTTCCGGCAAAGGCGCGGTGGTGATCCACGGCGTGCGCGGCCAGCCGTCGTCGGGATCGTTGACGCCGTCACCGTCGGTGTCGCTCACATGAGGATCGGTGCCCCGCGCGGCTTCTTCCGCGTCGGTCAGCCCGTCGTCGTCGGAATCGTTGTCCAGTGCATCGGCAGCCGGGTCCAAGCCGTTGGACTGCATCCAGTCAACGGTTTGAGGGCTGATCATGCCGTTGGCAGATTTAAGCACTTGGAAACGTGTGGAATCGAGGGAGGAGGGGCTGGTCGCAATATATTCGGACGTGCCGGCGGCCAACACGGCGAGCGTCGACCAAGTCGCGCCATCGTCGGTGCTGATTTGAACGATGGTCACGACATCGGCGCCGACCTCCCACGCAAGGTTGGCGGTCGTCTCCGAGGTGGGAGTCACCACCAAGTTGGTCGGATCGGTCGCCGTCGATGCCGCGATGACGAAACTGAAAAGGTTCTTCACCTGGCCAATATTGGCCAAGGCATAGTTGTCGGCGGTGCCGCTCCACGGGCGGGTTTGCCCGGGAGCAAGGGGCTGACCGGTATAGCCCAGTTCTTGCAGTCGGGCGTAAAAGGGCTCGGCCACGTTCTTGAGCTGGCCGAGGTTGATGGCTTGGTAGTCGTCGGCGCTGGCGGCCGGGCTGGACCAGAGGGAAGCGAGAACAGCCCCGGTGCCGCCGGGGAAGCGGGCCTTCATTTCCTCGTAGCCCTGTTTGGCAATGTGCTTGAGCTGTCCTTGATTGACCGCCGCGTAGTCGTCGGCGGTGGGCATTTGGCACGAGCACGCCGCGCTGCGTCCACCACGCGGGGGCATCCGCCCAGAGAAGGGCGGGCACCATCACGACTGCGGCCAAGGCGCCACCCCACCACACACGGACCGAGCCGCGCATCTTCGTTGACCAACCGGAAGCGGAAAGCATGGGGGAGCGTCGCTTAGTTGGATGGATTTTCGCCTGCCTGGAACGCTCCCATCGAGAGATCGCCGGCGGGGGAGACGCGGATGACAGCGTTGTTTTTCAACGTCATGTCGCCGGTGATCTGAACGGTGCCGTTCACGTGCAACTTCGCCGCAGGCGTATCGATGCCGATGCCGACATTTCCCGCGTCGCCGGCCCCGGAAGAACGGATCGTAAGCACGTCTCCGCCCGCGGTTCCCAAGGACAGGCCCGTGGCAGGACCTTCCGTGGCGAAGCGTTTGAAATCCACGTAGGCGTTGAGCACGTCCCCCTGTCCGGACAGTCGCTGCACCGTGTTCGCGGCATTGGCACCGGAGGACTGAAGACGCAGGAGCTCGGTGGTGACGCCGGACCCGACGGTGGTTGAAAAGATGCTCACGCCTGTGGGATCCAAGGCGACGCCGGCGGTGCCTGTTTCGGGATCGAACAGGTGGAGCACATTGGTGTTGTCGAGCTTCAGTTGGAGGGAGGCGCCTTGGCGCCAGTTCCAACTGGCCGACGAGGAGGATGCGTTGAAGTTGATGGAGGCAATCGAACCAGGCGTGTAAACCAAGCTGAGGCCAGGATCGGAGCCTTGGGAGCCGAAGGTGGAGGTGTTTCCAGCCACGTCGATGGCGCCATTGACGATCAGATCACCGCCGGTGGTCTGCACCGTATCAACCACGCTATAGTAGAGCAGCGGCCGGTGGTCGACGTTTGCGGCTTCTGCGCTTTGCAGGTTGTAGCGATTCACAGCGTTCAAGCCCGCGACGTCGGGGCTGAGGCGAAAAAAAACATACTGGCCCGCGCCGGCTCCCTTGTCATACGCGGCGTTGAGGTAATCGGTGAGGGTGGGCACGCTTGACACGAGGGGACCGTAGGCGGTCGCCGGGGTGACCAGATTGTCCTGAATGAGCGTGACGGTGGGATCCAAATTGCCGGCATAGTGATCAGACGGCTGGACGGTCGAGTTCACCGATACGCCCAGTCCGTAAAGATCCCCGTTGTAGGTCGGAATATTCGTCTTGATCGCGTAATATAGGCGAAGACTGGCCGCGGAGAATTCCTTGCCGGCTGGCAGCGTAGGCAGCTGAAATACAATCACCGGGCTGTATGCGGTGGTGCCAGAATAGCCGCAGAGCATGGGGCTCCCGTCCGTCAGGATCGCCGTATTGCTCACCTGTCGGTCAGCAGACAGTCCATAAACTGCGGCTGCGCGCGCCGCGCCTTGGGCAAAGAAGAAGAGTGCTGCAGGAACCAAGCACAGATGCAGCTTCCTATAACGGATGATGGATTGGAGGAATGGATTCATCTTGGAGGACGGCTTGGCAGTTTAGTTCGCGTGCGAGAAATCGCGTTTCGATGCAGATGGACCTGAAGGCGGATGCCACCCGGCTGATACCTTGTGCTGTCACACTCCTAAGTCTTTGTTCAACTGCGGTTCATTCCAAATTTGGTCATCAGTAAACTTGCCGAGTTGAGCCATCGCAGGGCAGCGCTCCTCGTATAGCAGGGCGCGGCGCAGCAGTTGACATCGCGAATGCATCGCTCCTCGCCTCCCCCGGCGGAGTGCCAAAAACGAGAGAAGCATCTCCGTTCGCAGGCATTGAGCTTCACCCAGTCGGGCGCAGCGAATGCCCTATCGGTCGCGGGATGCCCAATCCCATGGGGTCGCCCAATCCAACGGTGTCCGGACCGGTGCTCTGATACAGTGGGCAGTTCGATTGGCAGTGCCCGAGTAATACGCAAGAACGGCACCGAAGGGGCGGCTTAATAAAAATCGATCCGCTCGCGCGTATACATTTTTTCGACCCGGCCGATG
>JANJTQ010000064.1 GCA_024711005.1 Opitutaceae bacterium
GTGAACAACGCGGGCTACGTCGACCTCGACTCTCCCGAGCTTACGGTCGGTCTCACTCAAGGCGACAATTCGAACATTGCCGAGGGGGCCGCATTGGCACTGGCCATTATCAACATCGATTTTGATGCCGATTATTCGAACAGTGCTCCGCAAGCGATCCTTACCGACGTATCTTGGGTTGCGACGTCGTTGAGCCTAACCGGAGGAGATGCTCAATACGTTTTTACTAGCAACACCGTTGCACAAGTTGGCTCCTTTACATTTAGCGCAGTCGGTAACGACTTAATCGCACTGGCCGCCGTTCCCGAGCCGGCCACCTACGCGGCACTTCTCGGTGTGGGTGCGATTGGCTTCTGTGTCTGGCGCAAGCGTCGTAAGGCTTAAGTCTTGGTGATCGAGATTGTTTTATCGCCCGCCCCACTGGGGCGGGCTTTTTTGTCTCTTGTCTCCAATGGATAACCCCGACCTTCCCGCGCCTCCCGATACCCGCAAGTTGAGCGATACCGAACGGGTCGTTCTGCCGGTGCTGGGCCTCGGACGGTTCGCGCCTTTCGCCCGGGAGCGTCTTGCGGGCAAGACAGTGATCCGCCCGTACTGGGGGCGCATCGGCCTTTGGCTCCTCGCAATCGTTTCCATCGCCTGGGTGAGCCTGGCTTCGGGCGCCTACGCCTTCGTCAAATACCGTCGCGGGTTCACCGATGTCAGCTATCGGCACATGCTGTTTCTACCGTGGAAGCTCGACGACTACCGTCGGGCCAAGGGCGAATTCACCATCCAACAGGGATTGGACTTGGCCGAAAAACAGGAGTGGCGGGCGGCATTCAATTTCCTGCGAACCGGACTGCTGACGGTCCCCGAGCATCGTGAGGCACGATTGATGGTCGCCCGCCTCTATCTGATGGCGGGACGTCCGGATATGGTCCGAAAAACCCTCCTCGACGGACTCGAGCACCATGGCGATCAGCTCGATTATTTGCGTCAGGTGCTGGGGTTCTTTTTCGGTCTGCAGGCCGACGATACGGTAATCACGCTCACACAAGACCTGCGCGAGCGGCTGGATGAAACGGCCCCGGCCTATCGCATGGCGACCACGGCGCTGGCCTATGCCTATTTCAACCGCGACCGCTATGCGGAGGCCGAGGCGCTGCTGCGCGATTCACGTTTGTTACGTTCGCCCGAGGGGCGCTTCGTGACGGCGCGCATCCGGTGGGATCGGGGGCAGCGGGCGGAGGCACTCGTACAATTGCGCCAACTCACCATGGCGGTGCCGGAGGATTACGAGATCTACCGCACGTACATTTTTTATCTGAAAGAAGAGGAACGTTGGAGCGAGGTGCGCCGGGCGAGTCTCTCCCGGCAATTTGCCCTGCCCGATCGACCGGAGGCGTACGTGGACTTCATGGCGGCATGTTCGGAAGAGGGCGATGAGGCGGGGCGAGCAGAGACCGAGGAGGCGTTTTTCGCACGTTTCGCAGACGATGCCTCCGCTTTGCTCAAGTTGGGCGAGGAGGCGGCACGCGTAGGCCGGGTCGAGGTGGTGGACCGGGTGCTCGCCCGATGCCGGGATTTGGGTAACAACGAGGCTGACGCCGTAGTGCTCCTCGCGCTGGCGAACTTGGAGCGTCGGAATTACGCCGGAGTGTTGTCGGTGATCGAACAGTTCGCCACGAGCGCGTCCAAGTGGCCTGAGCGGCAACAGCTGGTATTGTCCGGCCTCCAGGCGGCGGCGTTGTATGCGCAGGGCCGGGACGCCGAGGCGGAAACGCTGGTGCGGCAGTTATGTGAAACCCGACGACTTCCCGCGCCGCTTTTCACGACGCTGGCAGGACAGCTGGAAAAAGTCGGACACAAGACGGAGGCGTTGCGCTTGCTGCGCCATGCAATGGAAATCGATCCGCTCCATCAACCGGCCTTGGTGCACCTGGTGCGCGATGCGCAGGAGAAGAAAGACCTCGGAGGCGCGCTGCCGCTGATCGAACGCCTGCTCGGCATGCGCAAGCCGCCCGTGAAATTGCTGGCCGAGCTGGAAGCGGATTTGAGCTCGGACCGTTATCTATTCCTGCCCGGACGGGAAAGCGCGCGCGCTTCGATCAGGGACTGGCTCGCGGCGCGAGAACAGTAGGGTACGTTGAAAGCAGGGGCCTCGTCCCCAATCCGTTTCCCACGAAACACACGAATCACACGAAAAGGAGACCGGTCCGGCTTGGGTTGATTTCGGTCCCTCCGGCTTTCGTGTATTTTGTGTGTTTCGTGGTGAACACCCCGATGGCTCAACCGGATCTTCGCCGCCAAAAACTCAGCGCACCTGCAGGGTGCTGCCGTCGTACTCAAGGCCGAGCGACGGAATGACCACGGCCTTGCGGTCGCCCTCTTTTTTTACGGTGCCGGCATGCCAGGCGTCGTAGCCGGATGCCTTGGCGGCGGCGAGCGTCGCATCGAGGTTTTCGGGCGCAACGTAGGCCGCAAAACCAATGCCTTGGTTGAAGGTCGCATAGGCCTCACGCAGCGAGATCGGACCGGCTTCGCGGAGAAACTTAAAGAGCGCGGGCTCCTCGCCGGGATTCGTGATTTCGTAAACGAACGGCTCGTCGAGACGCATGAGTTTCCGCCAGCCGTGACCGGTGACATGCGACACATAGTTGAGTTTGATGCCCGCCCGCTGGCACTCGGCGACGAACTTCACGTAGATGACCGAGGGGGCTAGCAACGCCTCGCCGTAAGTGCGCGTGTCACCATGGCCGATGGGCGTCTGATAACCTTGCGGAAGTTTTTCCGCGATGAGGCGGCAGAGCGACAAGCCGTTGGTCTGCACGCCGGAGGAGGCGAGGAACACGATCGCATCGCCAGCTTTGACTTCGCCGGTGATGCGCTGCGACTTGGGCTCGACTTTGCCGATGGCGGAGCCGGCGAGCACGATGGCGCTGGCATTGACGATGCCACGCAGCGTGGGGGTTTCGCCTCCGCCCCAGACGGCACCGGCCTGGCGGCACCCCTCGGCCCAGCCCTCGACCAGCGCCTCCATGCGCTTCGCGTCGGTGAACCAGGCGGACTCGCCGACGGCGGCGTGCATGGCGACGGAAATGGGAAGCGCACCGCAGGTCACCAAGTCGTTGACGATGGTGGCGACGGTATCGATGGAGATCTCGCGGTAGAAATTCTTGCCGGTCTGGGCGTAGACCGCGTCGGCCACGAGGTTCTTGGTGCCAAGACCTTCCTCGACGTGAGCAAGGAAATGGTCGGCGGCCTCCATCAAGTAGCAGCTCTCGCCCCGGGTATTGGCGGGCTCGGCATAACCATGCTGCTCCAGCAGCGGCGCGGTGGTCTTGGCGGCCTTCTGACAAGCGCGCTTGAAGGCGTCGAGTTGGTCGTAGTTAACGCCGGAGGATTCGTAAGAGAGGGACATGGAAAGGACGGAGTGAAAACTGCTAATGAATGCTAATAAACGCTAATTTCGGAATAGCTTTAACCACGAAGCTCGCGACGAGACGCGAAGAAAACACCAAAACGGTTTTGTTGCCGACCTTCGTGCCTCTTCGCGTCCTTCGCGGTTAAACCTCCTGAACTTGCTCAGTAGCTCCGGCCCTCACCCTTTTCGAAGTAGTTCAGGTAGGCCTGATTCACCACACGGAAGCCGCCCGGGGTCGGGTACTTGCCGGTGAAATACCAGTCGCCGGTGTGGTTCGGAACCGCGGCGTGGAGATTCTCGATCGTCTGGAAGATGATTTCGAACTCGCCCTGCCATTCGATGTTCTTCGGGCGAACCAGCTCGGTGATTTTGGCGGAAATCTCCTCGGGCGTGAACGGCTCGTAGATCTTGCGGACGTGATTCACGCATTCGTTCTTCGCGATTGCCTCGCGGCAGAGTTCGTAAACCTCCTGGAGAATGTGCCCCTGACCGCGTTCTTTCAGCAAGGCGACCGTCGCCTCGAAGGCCACGAATTTGCCGAGTTCCGACATGTCGATGCCGTAGCAATCGGGAAAGCGGATCTGGGGCGCGGTGGAAACGATCACGATCTTCCTGGGGTTGAGCCGCGAGAGGATGCGCAGGATGGATCGACGCAGCGTGGTACCACGCACGATCGAATCGTCCACGCACACGAGGTGATCGCCCGGCTTGATGGAGCCGTAGGTGATGTCGTAGACGTGGCTTGCGAGCTGGTTGCGCAGCCCTTCCTGACCGATGAACGTGCGGATTTTGATGTCCTTCGAAACCACCTTCTCGCCGCGCGGCCAATTGTGCAAAATGAGGTCGTCGAGCATGGCCTCGCTCAAGTTGCCTTCCTGCGACGCCTTCATGATGGCGGCCTTCACCTCGCCGCGGCGCTTTTCGCGCAGGGCATGCATGAGACCGTAGTAGGCGACCTCGGCGGTGTTGGGGACGAAACTGAAGACGGTGTGCGCCCAGTCGTAGTTGACGGCCTTGAGGACCTGGTCGGCGAGGCGACCACCGAGGAGTTTGCGCTCCTTGTAGATTTCGAGGTCGTTGCCACGGGAGAAATAGATGCGCTCGAACGAGCAGGAAGTGCGAGGAAGCGGCGCGGTAAAAGACGAGGTGCTCACCTGACCGTTTTTCTTCATCACCACCACGTTGCCCGGCGGAACCTCTTGCGGCTCCTCCAATGACAGGTCGAACACCGTCATGAGCGGCGCGCGCTCGGAGGCGAAGGCGATGACTTCGTCGTTTTGGAAATACCAGCAAGGGCGGATGCCCGACGGATCGCGGGCGACAAAGGCGTCACCGTTGCCGATCAGCCCGCAGAGGGTGTATCCACCGTCCCACTTCGTCGCCGAACGGGTGATGACGCGGGCAAGGTCGAGTTCGTCGCTGATGCGGCGCGAGGTTTCCTCGGGCGTGAGGCCCTCGCCGCGCAATTTGCGGAAGAGCTCCTCGTGTTCCTCGTCGAGGAAGAATCCGATTTTCTCCAGCATCGCCTGCGTGTCGGTGGCGAAAATCGGGTGCTGGCCCATCGCGATCAGCGACCGGTTCAACTCCTCGGTGTTCGTCATGTTGAAGTTGCCGCACAGCGCGAGGTTGCGCGTGGGCCAGGGCGAACGGCGGAAATACGGATGGCAGGAGGAGATGTTGTAGCCGCCGCTGGTGCCGTAGCGCAGATGGCCCATCAGGAGTTCGCCTCCGAAGTCGAAGTGCTTCTTCACCGTGTCCGGGAACTCGGGGTGAATGATGCCTTCCTGAACCTTCTCGTTGTACTGCGAGAGGAGCGTCTTGAAGATCTTGTCGAGCGGGTTGGTTTTGACGCAGCGCTCGCGGAACATGAAAGGCTCGCCGGCGGCGATGTCCGTCTTCACGCAGGCCACGCCGGCGCCGTCCTGACCGCGGTTGTGCTGCTTTTCCATCAGGAGGAAAAGCTTGGTGAAGCCCCAAAGCGGCGTGCCGTATTTTTCCTGGTAATACGAAAGCGGCTTGAGCAGCCGCACCATCGCGATGCCGCATTCGTGGGTGAGTTTGTCGCTCATGAGTGGGAACAGAAATCCGTGGTCGTGACCACCTGACGTGAAGAAAGATCGGACAGTTCAGGCATTGGCCGAAACGATGTGATTGATTCGCGGCGAAAGGCGATCTTCAGGCGCGTTTTCTTTGACGCCAGGCCTGCCCTGCCTGCCGGCGCCGCCGGCCGCGCGGAAACCCGCCATTTCACTGGGATCAAACACGTTTCGCCGAACGACATCCGCAATTGTCCCGCGCTAAAGCCCTGCGACGTTCGCAGAGTGGCGGGAGTGGACGAATGCGTTATGTTCACGGCCGTTAAAAGCAGACGATGACGCCGTGAATCCCCAGCCGGTCAAGGGGTTTTTACCCGTCCGGCGAAGCCCGGCTTCTCTGCAACAACTTTGCCGTGATGAATGCCTTCCGGGCTACGCCTTGGTGGTGTGTGCCTTGGCGATTCCGATCCACTCGCCGTTCAGCCGCCGGTAACGACGGTCGCCGTGTTTCGCGTGGCTGATTATTTCCCGAAACAACCGCCGGGCCTCCTCGGTGCGGCCGGTTTTGTGGAGCAAGAGTGCGTAGCGGCTGCGCGCTTCTTCGCCGGAACCGACAGCCACCGCATCCTCGTAAATACGCAGCGCCATCTCCTCGTCACCCAGCGCTTCATGACAGCGGGCGGCCAGTAAAAACCGCGCGGGCAGCGCGTGGCGCGAACGCAGTTCATCGAGACGCCCGAGATCGGCGAGCGCCTCGTTGAGATGTCCGGCGGCGAAGTGCACCCGGGCGCGCTCATACATCAGCGGCGGATCATCCTTGAAGACGCCCTGAAGACAGTCGTTGAGGGTTTCCAGCGCCTCGGGAAACCGTTTCGCCGAAGCCAGCGCCTGCGCGAGCCGGGTACGGGTTTCGGTCGTGTTGGAAAACTCCAGTTGGTCGCGCAACTTGGCGATCGTCCGGGCGGAGGTCTGCGGAAGCTTGAACGAGGCCCCGCCCCGCCGGCGACCCGCTCGCAAATCGGGCAGAACCTCCATGAAGAAATAAATCAACGACCCAAAGAGCGGGAAAAAAAGGATCAGCAATATCCACAGGAAACTCCGGTCGTTGCGGATCACGTGGATGATGCAAAAAATCTTGGCCGCCACCTCAAGCGCCGCAGGCAAGGAGTAGATTCCGAAAAAATCCATCGGGTTACCGCTACCAAGAGAACCCTATCACGCAAGGACTTCGTTCATGGCCAACGGTGAGGCAAACGTGGCCGCCGAACGTAGCCGCCGAGGTAACGAGGCTGGTTGGAGAGTGCCAATGAAAACCCAGTCTGTGCTCCGGGGCATTGAAATGCAGACTTCGGTTTGCCAGTGATTTTGTGGGAGCGCGCTTGCTCGCGATTCCGATCCTCGCGAGCACGCTCGCTCCCACGTATCGGACCCATTGCGAATAAACCTACGCCGACGGCCGTCCGGCTTGGTTGCGCGGGTGGAACTTGGCGTGCTGGTCGAGCAGGCGCTTTTCCTCCACCGCCGTGTAGATCTGGGTCGTCGCGATGTTGGCATGTCCCAGCATCTCCTGAATCGCTCGCAAATCCGCCCCGCCACCGAGCAGATGCGTTGCGAAGGAATGTCGCAGCAAGTGAGGCTTCACCGTCTTGGTGATACCGGCGCTCTTCGCGTATTTTTTTACCAATACCCACAACATCTGTCGCGAAATCGCCGTGCCTCGTTCGCTGAGGAAGAGCTGGCTGCCGGTTTTCGCTTTGACGAAATGCGGCCGGCCCGAAGTGAGGTAGGCCGCAAGCGCCTCTGACGCCTTGCCACCCACCGGGACGACGCGCTCCTTCGATCCTTTGCCGAACACGCGGAGAAAGCCGGCCTCCAGGTCCACTTGCTGAATCGTGAGCCCGGCCAGCTCGGAGACCCGCAGTCCGCTGGAATAAAACAGCTCCAAAATCGCCCGGTCGCGCAGCGCATGCGCGTCGCCACCGGTCGGCGCGGCCAGCAGGGCGTCGATCTCCTGCGCATTGAGCGTACCCGGCATTTTTCTGCGGAGCTTCGGACCTTGCAGCAGCTCGGTGAAATCATCGGGCCGCACGTGTTCGCGCACGAGGTGGCGGGCAAACATTCGCAGCGCGGAGAGTTTTCTCGCCAGGCTGGCCACCGAGTAGTTCTCGCCGGTCGGCGAATTCGCGGAGCTCAGCGAATACAGCCACGCCATGACCTGATCCCCGCTCGCCGTCTTCCAATCGCGAACACCGTTGCGCGCGAGGTGCGTCGCACATTGACGGAGGTCGCCTTCGTAAGCCTCCAAGGTGCGATCGGAGCGGCCGCGCTCCAAGGTGAGCGAATTACCGAAATCGCGTATCGGATCCTCCAATGCGTCGGGCAATCCGGGAGCAGGACCAGCGAAATGTGAAGAAGCGTCGGCCACCGGGCACAAAAAAGACGCCGTCCGAAGAACGGCGTCGATGGAAAAGAAAGAAGCGCAGACATTCCGGCCTGCGGTGCTCGTCGCTCAATAGCGGCGCCGGCGAGCCTGATAAGGCGCGGCGTTCACATCCTTCATGCGGTAGGTGATGCGCGCTTTTTCGAGATCGTAGGGGCTCATCTCCATCTTCACGCCATCGCCGGCGGCGATCTTGATGAAGTTTTTGCGGAGCTTGCCGGAGATATGGGCGAGCACGATGTGCCCGTTGGACAACTGAACCTTGAACATCGTGCCGGGAAGGACGGTCACGACTTTGCCTTCAACTTCGATAGACTTGCCGTCAGAGGATTCAGACATGGGAGGAAACAGCGGCAACGAGGCCAGGGACAAGGATGATCATGCGTTCAGGTTCGATAGATAAAAGCTACTTGTAAGGCATCTCCCCCCCTCGTAAGTCAAGGCTTTCCTCGGAACGCCGGCCTCGGCGCACCGCTGCCTGCGTCTCCCACCATGTCGACTCCCACCACCCAGGATTGTCCTTTTGAAAAACGTTTCCCGTCACAACTCACGCGTGACGATGTGTTTTTCATGAGTCTGGCTTACAATCAGGCGATCGATGCCTGGCGACGCGACGAGGTCCCCATCGGTTGCGTGATCGAACATGGCGGAGACGTGATCGCGTTTGCCCACAACACCGTCGAAAGCGCCCAAGACCCGACCGCCCACGCCGAGGTGCTCGCGATCACCCAAGCCGCGGCCAAGCTCGGCAACTGGCGCCTGGAGGACTGCACCCTCTACGTGACCAAGGAGCCGTGCCCCATGTGCTCGGGCGCCACGCTCATGTCCCGGCTCAAACGCGTTTGCTACGCCGTGCCCGACCCCAAGATGGGCTGCCTGGGCGGCGCGACCGATCTGAACGCCCTGCCCCGCGTCAACCACCACTTGGAAATCACCGCCGGCGGCGTGCTCGAAAACGAGTGCCGCACCTTGATCCAGGCGTTCTTCAAGCTGAAGCGCGCTGCGGAATAGCCCCGCGTCAACGAGTCCTGCAAGTGGAATGCCAACCCAATCGCAAGCCCCTATCTCGTCTAGGCTATAAGCCTTTCAAATAGAGCCTAATCGAAACCCATCACACTGCGCGGACATGGCAGATGTCCCTTTCATGCGTAGACAGCAGTCGGTTGAGTCGGTGGACATGTCACTGCCGATCATCATTCAGGGCGGGATGGGCGTCGGGGTCTCCAACTGGACCCTCGCCCGGGCCGTTTCCCAACAAGGCCAGCTTGGAGTTGTCTCCGGCACGCTGCTTCCCGTCGTGCTCGCCCGCCGTCTTCAGCAAGGCGATTTGACCGGAGATATGCGCCGGGCCCTCGCCCACTTTCCGCTCCCCGCAGTGACCGAACGTATACTCGCCGCTTGGTACATTCCGGGAGGCAAACCCATCGGCCGTCCGTTCAAGGGTGTGGAAATGCCTTCACTCACGGCCAGCCCCGCGTTCATCGAACTCGCCGTGGCGGCCAACTTCGTCGAGGTCTTCCTCGCGAAGGAAAACCATTCCGGCGTGGTGGGCATCAATCTCCTCGAAAAGATTCAGCTGCCCACCCTGCCTTCGCTTTTCGGAGCCATGCTCGCCGGGGTCGACTATGTGCTCATGGGTGCGGGTATTCCGCGCACCATTCCCGGGGTGCTCGATCAATTCGCACGCGGCGAGGCCGCCGAGCTGAAAATCGACGTCACCGGCGCCGCTCCCGGCGAGGAATCCCTCACCCGCTTCGACCCGATCGCGTTCTTCAAGGGTCGCGCCCCCACGCTGCACCGCCCGCGCTTCCTCGCAATCATCAGCTCCGCCGTTCTGGCCGCCACGCTGGCTCGCAAGTCCACCGGACGGGTCGACGGCTTCATTGTCGAAGGCGAGGCCGCCGGCGGGCACAACGCTCCGCCTCGCGGCCCCCTTCAACTCGACGCCGCCGGAGAGCCGGTCTACGGCCCGCGCGACACGCCCGATTTGGAAAAAATCCGCGCTCTCGGCCTGCCTTTCTGGCTGGCCGGCGCACACGCGACGGCCGGACAACTCGCCGCCGCCCAAAGCCAGGGCGCGACCGGCGTGCAGGTCGGCACCGCCTTCGCGTTCTGTGAAGAGTCGGGGGTCGATCCCAAACTCAGGTCGGACGTACTGGCCATGAGCCGCGACGGTAAAACCCGTGTCTTCACCGATCCCTTTGCCTCGCCGACCGGATTTCCGTTCAAGGTCCTTCAACACCCCAACACACTCTCCGACGAGGCACGCTACACCGAGCGCGCCCGGCTTTGCGACCTCGGCTATCTGCGTGAAACGTATGCGAAACCTGACGGAACCGTCGGCTACCGCTGCAGCGGAGAACCCGTGGGCAACTTCGTCCGCAAGGGCGGAACCGCCGAAGCCGCCGCCGGCCGCAAATGTCTTTGCAACGGCCTGCTTGCCACGGTGGGCCTTGGCCAGACCCAAGGCAGCGGATACGAAGAGGCCGCGCTTCTCACCGCCGGGCATGATGTCGCCCACCTCACCCGCTACACACAGGCCGGCGCCACCACTTATCGCGCAGCCGATGTCTTGCGCGTCCTGCTCGCTCCGGCCGTAGAGTAAGATCCGCAGGACAAGTCCCTGAGTATCGAATGCAGCATGTAGTTGCCTGCGATTTTGTGGGAGCGGGCTTGCTCGCGAGGATGGGAATCGCGAGCAAGTGGCGGACTGTCGCTCACGCTCGCAGTTACGCGGGATCGAGTTCGATGGCTCCCGCCACGCGTAATTTGCAGGCGGATATACAATTCAACGGACTGGACGGTCCGTCACGCCAAACCTCGTAAATCGCGTCTCCATAAAGAACTCTGGATTGAGCGGAGCAATCGACGGAATGGAGGCGGCCGTTGGTATTAGAGCATTTTAAATAAAACTATAGCCACAGTGGGCAAACCAACCGAGGGCGTCGCTGGGAGTGATGGCGTTCAAAGCGGAGGCGATGGCGGCGAGCAGATCGGGATGGGTGCGTGCCTGAGCTTTGCGAAGAAGGGCCTTCACCTTGCTCCACATCATTTCGATGGGGTTGAGGTCGGGAGAGTAGG
>JANJTQ010000098.1 GCA_024711005.1 Opitutaceae bacterium
GCCACCGGCGACGGCATCGCTCTTGGGCCGAAAAGACTGCCGAAAGCTGGCCTTAAGATAATCGCGATTCATGCGGGCGATGAAATCGTGGCTGATAAGTTTAGGGCACGCCGCGCTGCACTCGTATTGGTTGGTGCAACTGCCGAAGCCGAGTTCGTCCATCTTGGCGACCATGTTGAGCACGCGGGAGTCGCGCTCGGGTTGGCCCTGCGGCAAGAGGCCGAGCTGGGAAACCTTGGCGGATACGAAGAGCATCGCGGAGGCGTTTTTGCAGGCGGCAACACAAGCGCCGCAGCCGATGCACTGGGCCGCGTCCATCGCAAGGTCCGCATTTTCCTTGGGAACCGGGATGTTATTGGCATCGCAGGCCGAGCCGGTGCGCACGCTGACAAACCCGCCGGCCTGCTGGATCTTGTCGAAAGCGGAACGATCGGTGATCAGATCCTTGACCACGGGGAAGGGATTGGCGCGAAACGGTTCGACCACGATCACCTCACCATCGCTGAACGAGCGCATGTAAGTCTGGCAGCTCGCGATGGCGCGGTTTGGACCATGGGGTTTGCCGCTGATGACAAGCGAGCACGTCCCGCAAATGCCCTCGCGGCAGTCATGGGCAAACGCGATGGGGTCCTGCCCTTGGCGCTCGAGGTCGTCATTAACGACGTCGAGCATTTCCAGAAAGGACATGTTGGGATTGAGGTCCTTCGCCGGATAGTCGACGAACTTGCCCGGCGCGCCGGGACCGGCCTGGCGCCAGACGCGGATCGTGACGGAGATGTTTTTAGAGGAAATCGTTTCTGCAACCATGGGTGTGGACGTTGGTAGGCTTGCGGGTGGTCGGGGCGTGCGAATCGGTTACTTGTAGGAGCGCACACTCATCTTCGTGAATTCATAGTTCAGCGGCTCGACGTTACGGAGCGGTTCTTTGCCCTCGCCTTGGAACTCCCAGGCGGCGACGTGGCCGAACTTTTCGTCGTTGCGCAGACACTCGCCGTCCGGGTGTTGGTATTCCTCACGGAAGTGGCCGCCGCAGCTTTCTTCGCGAGTAAGAGCATCGCGGCACATGAGTTCGCCGAGTTCCATGAAGTCGGCGACACGGCCGGCGCGTTCGAGTGCCTGGTTAACCGTGTCGCCGGAACCCGGGACATTGACGCCCGCCCAGAATTCCTCGCGCAGCTTGGGAATTTCAACGAGGGCCTTTTCAAGGCCTTCCTTGGTGCGAGCCATGCCGCAGTAATCCCACATGAGCTTGCCGAGCTTCTTGTGATAGTAGTTCACCGGTTCCTTGCCCTTGGCCTTGAGAAGGCGGTTGGTGAACTCATGAATGTGTTGTTCGGCGGCTTTGAACTCGGGCGCGTCGGGCGAAGGCCGGGTGCCGGGTTTGATGCCGGCAAGATAGTCACCGATCGTGTATGGAACGACAAAGTATCCGTCGGCCAGCCCCTGCATGAGCGCGGAGGCGCCGAGGCGGTTGGCGCCGTGATCGGAGAAGTTGGCTTCACCGAGCACGAATAGTCCCGGAATGTTGGACATCAGGTTATAGTCCACCCACAGACCGCCCATCGTGTAGTGCACGGCGGGGTAGATGCGCATGGGCGTCTTATAGGCGTTCTCGTTCGTGATCTCGTGATAGATATCGAAAAGATTGCCGTAACGTTCGCGAACGGCCGGTTCGCCAAGGCGCTTGATGGCATCGGCGAAGTCGAGGTAAACGCCGAGTTTGCCGGGGCCCACGCCGCGACCTTCGTCACATACCCGTTTGGCGGCACGCGAGGAAACGTCACGGGGGGCGAGATTGCCGAAGCTCGGATAGATGCGCTCCAGGTAGTAGTCACGGGCATCCTCGGGAATATCCGCGGGAGCCTTGTCGCAGTCGGCCTTGTTCTTCGGAACCCAGATGCGTCCGTCGTTGCGGAGAGACTCCGACATGAGGGTGAGCTTGGACTGGTATTCGCCGGAGACGGGAATGCAGGTCGGATGGATCTGCGTGTAGCACGGATTGGCGAAACAGGCGCCGCGCTTGTAGGCGCGCCAGATGGCAGTGGCGTTGGAACCGCGCGCGTAGGTGGAAAGATTAAAGACGTTACCGTAGCCGCCCGTGGCGAGGATCACGGCGTCGGCCGCGTGGCGGGTGATTTCGCCGGTGACGAGGTTCCGGACAATGATGCCCTTGGCCTGACCGTCGATGACCACGAGATCGAGCATCTCGGAATTGACGTGAAGCTTTACCCCGCCCTGCCCGACCATCTTGGAGAGGGCCGAGTAGGCGCCCAGGAGAAGCTGCTGGCCGGTCTGACCGCGGGCGTAAAACGTGCGGGAAACCTGAGCTCCGCCGAAGGAGCGATTGGCAAGAAGGCCGCCATACTCACGGGCAAAGGGCACGCCCTGGGCCACACATTGGTCGATGATGTTGACCGACACCTCGGCGAGGCGATGGACATTGGCCTCGCGAGCGCGATAGTCGCCGCCCTTAAGCGTGTCATAGAAAAGTCGATATACGCTGTCGCCGTCGTTCTGGTAATTCTTGGCGGCGTTGACGCCACCCTGCGCGGCGATGGAGTGCGCGCGGCGGGGGCTATCATGGAACACGAACGTCTCCACCTGGTAGCCGAGTTCGGCGAGCGTGGCGGAAGCCGAGGCTCCGGCGAGGCCGGCACCGACGACGATGATCTTGTACTTCCGCTTGTTCGCGGGGTTGACGAGCTTGATCTCCGTCTTGTGCTTGCGCCACTTGTCGGCGAGAGGGCCGGAGGGGATCTTGGAATTGAGTTGGGCCATGACGGGCAAGAAGAGCGGTTAGCGGGTGTGAGTGGTGAGAGCGGCTGCGGCAGCGACTGCGGATTCGGCGCCATCGTGGAGTTGGACCTTGCCAGTAAGAATCGCGAGCGGGATGGCGGCGTTGGCGAGAAAGTAACCCAGTGCAAAAAGGATTGCCGCGCGGCGGAGCCCAACGGACCAGCGGCCATTCCGCCAGCCGAGGGTCTGGAACATCGAATCGACACCATGCACGAGGTGGAAGCTCAGGAGTCCAACGGCAATGATGTAGAAAACCGAGACGGCGACGTTCTGAAATCCGTAGACCATCATGCTGTGCACATCGGCCACGGCTTTCCCGGCCGGAACCACGGACACGCCGGCGATGTGGTAATCCTGGCTGAGAACGTAGAGATCGAGATTCGACTTGAAGGCTTCTTTTTGCACGCCGCCGAGCGTGAAGTGCAGCAGGTGGTAAACGAGGAAGGCCAGCACCACGACACCGGTCAGACGCATCGTGCGGGAAGCCAAGGTGGCGCGAATGGTATGTTTGACGGAGTAGCCGGAAGGACCGCGGGCGCGACGATTTTCAAGCGTCAGCACCACGGCGGCCCAGATGTGGATAACCGCCGCAACGAGCAGGCCAATGCGGGCGACCCAGAGCAAGGGCCCTAGCCCGTGAAGAAATTCCGCGTAGCCGTTGATCTTATCCGGCGGCGAGAAGATTTGCAGGTTGCCGACCAAATGACCGATGACGAATCCAACAAGGATCACGCCGGTCACGGCCATGAGGAATTTTCGCCCAATGGACGAGGTGAAGAGATTACCAATAAGGCTCATCGAAGGTGGATCAGGGTCAGTAGGTCAACAGGGTCGGCCGGACGCTGGAAAGCGTCGAGCAGTCTCATCAACGTAGACGGGGCGCTTCCCTCTTGTAAAGGCCTCGCTCGCCCCCTTTTGGACACGGTTGCCTGTATTAGGCTGACTAACCCCGCCGAGAAGGGTGATCCCGGAGCACCGCCGACCTACTTGACCAAAGGTTTTAGCAACGAGAACTTACCGCTTGCGGCGGGCGCAATAAACCGGCGGCGAAGGGCCACCACGCGCGATCCCGGTCCCAACATGGCAGCTAACGAAGTCTCCAATGGTTTTGGCGCAACGTGATCGGCAACGTAATGAAAGTCCCAACGGTTTTCCGATGTCTGCACCAAACTATAATGCCAGCAGGCGAACCCGTTCGGCAGGGCATCATCAATCTCGGACGACGACACCAACGAGCCATCAGGGCGGACATACAATCCGCCTTCGCGTCCGAGCAGACGATAGCCGGTGGGCAGGCGCCGCACGATGTCGCCGGTGTGATAACGCAACAAGGGCATCGCCTCACGGTGGCGCGTGGTCACATGGATTTGAAACACGTCGGGCAGATCTCGATACGGGGTGAGCTCGACGAAGACGTTGTCGTCGATCACGCGCGAATTGTCCTTGAACGCCTCGCCAATGAAAATGTAGCCGGCTTCGGTGGAGCCGTAGAGGTCGACTTGTGGCGCGGGAAAAACCTCCTCGATGCGCCGCGCGTGTTCGCGACTGGCCTTGCCGTAGGTGAGAATCACCACCTTCACGCTGGGCACCGTGACGCCGCGCTTGCGCACGGCGCGCGCAAGCAACGAAAGGTAGACGGGCTCGCCCTCGATCACTTCGGGCTGTACGGCCCGAAGCTCGGTGACGATGCGATCCCACTCGCTTTCGGGAAAAACAAACGGGTCGCTGGTCAGGTTGAGGTACACCGTGCCGTCAAAATACCGGTGCGGAAATGGATGATCCTCGTAGGGACAGATATTGCTGGAGCAACCCACCGGGGCGAGGACGCACTTGCGATAGGGGCGATCGGCGTAGGGGGCGAGCAACGGATGTGCCCGATAGGCACGAGCGGTCTGGGCATTCCACCAGCCGTCCTCCATCACGACGGTCATCGGCGACTGCGTGGTGCCTCCCGTGGATTCGTATTCAAATTCCTGCGACGCAAATCCCCGCTCGATCCTTGAATAGTCTTCAAAAAACGCCTGATGCCCGCGCTCCACGATCTCCTTTTTGGAAAGAGCCGGGATTTCCCGATAGCAGGACCAACGCAGCGGATCTTTATGCAGAGGAAAACGCTGCGAATAAAGCGGACTGCGTTCGTAGATTTTGCGGATTTCCGACTCCAGCGGAGCCGGCAGCCGATCGTCTATGGCGGATTCAAGAAGGTCGGGATGATTGGCGAACGTGGGCGCGGACTGCATGTCGGAAGGCCGCAGGCTACGCCGCCCCCTTCACCTGTCAAACGCCGGGGATATTCGACGGATGCGGGGCCCCAAAACCGTTTTGCCCAATCGGCGTTTGTGGAAACTCCGAGCCAGCAAATACGATCATCCTCGCGCCCGAAACAAACGCATCTGCATCAATGGTCCGCCTTGATCTCCGCCCACCGCGACTCGAACAGAAAGAGGGCATTAAGGACCAGTGCGTGAGTGATCCGACCCGAGCGGGCCCACGCATAGGCCTCGTCGACCGGCATGGTGGTCACCTCGATTTCCTCGTCAGGATCCCAATCCTGCTCCGCGGTTCGCACCGCGTCTTCCACCAGCACGAGATGACAACGATTGTTCATGATCGCGGGATTGGGATTCACCGATCCGAGCAACCGGGCATTCTTGCCCACGAAGCCCGTCTCCTCACGCAACTCCCGTACACCGGCCGCGATCGGATCCTCCCCAAGATCGATCACACCACCGGGGACCTCCCACGAAAACGCATCCGTTCCATAGCGAAACTGATTCACGAACACGAGCTGGTGATCGGGCGTAAGCGCGACCACGTTCACCCAATCGGGAGATGCGATGACGACAAACTCGCGTTCGGTGCCGCGTGTCGGATGACGGAACTCCACACTGCGCACATCGAAAATCCGCGTAGCGGCCAGCGAGCGACTTCCGCCTTTGTCCCAGCGGGACGGTGAATGAATCGAACTCATAGGCCAAAAAAACCTCCCGGCCTTGCGGGACGGGAGGTGTGAATTTTAAGGCGTCTGAACTGTTATTTCTTGAGAGGAAGTTTGATCTTTTGTCCAACCTTGAGGGCTGTCCAGCTCACGCCCGGGTTAACCGCTTGAAGATCGGCCACGGACACGCCGTTGGCTTGGGCAATCTTGTAGCCAGTGTCGCCGCTCTTGACGACGTACTCTCCGGGACCAGCAACGACGGGACCCGCGGACCCGGCGCCTTGCGCGGACTTGGGCGCGACCCGCGCCTCCTGCACCTTGGTGATCTCACCACGAATATTGTCCAGCTGCTGGGCGACTTGGCCGAAGGCCGCATTGGTTTCACCTGCGAGCTTGGTGACGCTGCTGGCGGCACGATCGGCGGTCGCGGAAGCCCGGTCGGCGGCGGCGGCGGCGTTGCGCGCCTGAGCCTCGGCCTCATCAATTTTCAGACTCATCGGCTCGACTTGGGCGAGGACGTCTTTTTTGGCTGTCGAGATCTTGGCCAGAGCAACAAAAGAAAGCACGAGAGCCAGCGCACCGACAATCACGGCAGCGACCGGCAGATAGCTGTTATTCTCACGAGAGATGGTATCCATTTAGATAAAAAAGGTTGGGGTGCGAGGGTTAGGTTGAACGGCCTCCCTAAGCAAGCAGAGAGTGGCCCAAGTTGTTCACATCCGCATCGCGCTCAGAGTTTACGTTGACAGCTCCCCGTCGGCTCGGCCCTTATCTGCGCCCTCGGGGTGTAGCTTAGCCTGGTAGAGCGCCTGGTTTGGGACCAGGAGGTCGTAGGTTCGAATCCTATCGCCCCGACCATCTTCCAACAAAAAGCCCGCCATAAGGCGGGCGGGAACGATTCGGTTAACCCGAGAACTTAGTCACTTAAAGTTCACCGACGGAATGGAGTCCTCCGGTTTTTCGGCAGGCGCACCGGTCTCTGCGACGGACGGAAGCGTTGAACGCAACATCGAGGCGCGATCGGCCCAATGACCGTCCGGATCAATCACGGTGGCCTGTTCAATCAAGCGGATCGCTTCGGTGGAATCCCCCGCCTCGGCCGCGAGGGCGGCCAGGTGATAGGCAGCTTCGGAGCGAACAAGCTTGGCCAGCGTGAGGTCGGCCGAAAGCTGTTTAAGCGCAGCCTGGCCATCAGAAGTCGCGCCGGCCTGCACGGCGGAGATCGCCGAACCGAGACGGGCACGCTGCCCAAAGGTGTTGTTTTTCAGAATACCGGCAGCCTTGTCATAGGCGGCGCGGGCCTCGGCATAATTGCCTGCCGCATACGCCTGATCGGCCAGACGGAGCTGGGCAAGCCCGCCCAACACATGGTCATTGTGCGCCGCGACAAATGCCTTCAGCTGATCGTCGCTGGTCGCGGCACCATATTCGGAGGCGATGGCTTTTTCCCGTTGTGCAGTGAAGACCTCATATGCGCCTTTACCCAAAATCACAACCAGCACCAGGGCACACGCAGCCAGAACCGAGCGGGAGTTCTTTTCCCAAAACAAACGCAGGCGATCCTCAAACGTCGGGGCGAGATAGTTTTCGTCCACGGGAACGAGGTTACGATCGTCGCCGGCGGATGAAGAGGAGGCAGATTTCGGGGGCGTGGGCATGGCTTGAAATTGAATGAAGCGTCACCGAAACACATCGGCCGAATGGCGTAAAGGAGGGATTGCGCGGTGGCTTGGGCCCGACACTCGGCTCGGAACAAAAACCCTCCATCCCTCGCGCACAGGGATCATGCGAGCGCCATCCGCCTCGCGGGCCATTTGAAGTTTCTCAGTCGAAGACCACCGTCTTGTTGCCGTAGACCAAGACTCGGCTTTCAAGGTGCCAGCGCACGGCTTGGGCGAGCACGATTTTCTCCAGATCGCGACCCTTGCGCACAAGATCCTCCACCCCGTGACGGTGAGTCACCCGGGTCACGTCCTGCTGAATGATCGGACCGTCGTCGAGCACGGCGGTCGCATAATGGGCGGTCGCGCCGATCAGTTTCACTCCGCGCGCAGCGGCTTGGTGGTACGGACGACCGCCGGCGAACGCCGGCAAAAATGAATGGTGAATATTGATCACCGGCCGATCGAACGTTTTGAGAAAATCATCCGAAAGCACCTGCATGTAGCGGGCGAGAATCACGAGCTCGACATCAAGAGAGCGCAGGAGCTCGAGTTGCGCAGCCTCCGCGCCGGCCTTCGTCTCGGAGGTAACCGGGATGTGATGAAAGGGCAGGCCGTAACCGCGCGATGCCTCTTCAAGATCTCGATGGTTGGATATCACCGCGACGAGGTCACAGGAGTAGTCTCCCGATTTCCAACGCAGCGCGAGGTCGTGAAAGCAATGATCAACCTTCGAGACAAAAATCGCCACGCGAGGGCGATGACTCGACAAGGTCACGCGCGCTCTCATTCCAATCGATCCGGCAAAGGAGTGGAAGGCGTTCGTATCCGCCGATGCCGCTCCATTGGCGGGCATCCACTCGACACGCTGAAAAAATATCCCCGCCTCCATGTCGCGATGCTGATCGGCATGCAGAATGTTGCCACCACGCTCGAAGATCCACTGAGCCACGCGCGCCACCAACCCCGGTTGATCGGGGCCGTGAAGCAACGCGACGAGCGTGGCGGGAGCGAGAGCGGCGGATGACATGAAGCTCAGACGAACGCAACGTTGCCGACGTAGTTTTGAATCGGACGCACGCCAACGCGCTTGTTTTTAAGCGCCTGGATGCCCTTAAGCGCAGCCTGGGCGCCGGTGATCGTCGTCATGATGCACACGCTGTGAGCGTAGGCGGCTTGACGGATCTTGTTCTCATCCTTGCGAGGAATCATTCCGCCGGGCGTGTTGATGATAAGATGAATCTGTCCGTTTTTGATCATGTCCACGGCGGTCGGGCGTCCCTCGTCGATCTTGC
>JANJTQ010000104.1 GCA_024711005.1 Opitutaceae bacterium
ACCGCGAGGCCCAACGACGTCGTCACCGTCCTTCGCCGCACCCGTCCCACCTCCGTCTTGATTTCCATCATCGGCGAACAAGAGGGCGAAACGCGCATGGTGCTCCCGTACGGTGCCACCCTCGGCGACGCCCTCGTACGGATTCCCCCGGCCGCACGCTCCAACGTTCGCAGCGTTCAACTTTTCCGGAAATCCGTCGCCGCCCGCCAAAAGGCCATGCTCGACCAGTCGCTCGACAACCTCGCGCGCAGCGTCACCAGCACCCCGTCGGACTCGCTTGAGGAAGCCCAACTCCGCCAGGTGGAAACCCAGACGATCCTCGCATTCATCGAGCGCGCCCGGAAGGTCGAGCCCAAGGGACAGATCATCCTCGGGCCGCGCGCCGAGAGCGACTTCGTCCACCTCGAAGACGGGGACATTATTTACATCCCCGCCCACACGCTGCTCGTCAGCGTCTTCGGCGAGGTGCGTTTCCCCAACACCCAGACATACCAGCAAAAGTTAAAAACCCGTGACTACATCATCAACGCGGGCGGCTATACGCCGACCGCCGACGACGAGAACGTCATCATCGTTCAAAACAACGGCGCGCCGCTCAACCTCGGCCTGATCGGAAAGTCCCCGCGATCCTACCGGCCCGCGCCCGGCGACGAGATCATCGTCCTGCCGAAGCCCGACACCAAGAATCTCCAGTTCGCCAAGGACATCACGAGCATCCTCTACCAGATCGCGATCGGCGCGAAGGTCGTCCTCGATCCCTGATGCCGTTTAACCGCCTCTGCAATCCCGCCCCAAGATCCCATGGCCAAATCGCGAACCCTTCTTCTAGCGGTCAAATCCCCGCTCCAGGCGCTCAACGCGATCGAGTATTGTCGCCGGCCGCAAACCCGCGGGGCGCCTGCCCCGCAGGTCAGGACGATTGTTTTTTGCCCACCCCGAAAACCCCGGTTGTCGGAGTCGCTGGTCAACCTGCTCGCACGGCTCGAATGCGCCGAAACCCACGTCGTCCCCACCGTACCCGGCGACAGACAGTGGTGGGAACCACGAACGGAACGTCGGTTGGTGCAACGGTTCGGTCACGCGCTGTCCGATGTCCTCGCGTCCATACCCACGCCCGATGAAATCGTCCTGGGCGATTATCGAAGTCGGGAATGCCGGCACCTCGCCTCCTTGTTTCCGCGATCCGAGGTCGTGTTGCTCGACGATGGTTCCGCGACCCATCAGATCGCGCGGTTCAGACGGAATCCACGAGATCCGAAGCTCGCCCCCATGTTTCCGAGCAACGATTTTCGCGCGCTTCGTCTGAAACTCTGGGCCGGCGTCGCCCTGCCGTTTATCGACCGGCTCACCTTCTTCAGCCATTACGCGCTCACCCCGCCTTCGCATGACCGCCTGATCCGCCATCGCTACGAATTCTGGCGCTCCCTCGTCGCCGCCCGGCAACGTCCGCGCACCGACGAGGTCCTCTTCCTCGGCATGTCCCATGTGGAAAAAAACCTCACCACCCGGGACCGTTATCTGGGTACGCTGAAAAAGATCCGACTCTTCTATAACACACGTCGCGTCGTGTATCGGCCCCACCGCGACGAAGCCGCCGACAAACTGACCGCCGTTCAAGCACTCGGCTTCATCATCGCCGCACCCGACATCACTCCCGTGGAGTTGTTGTTGATCGAGGCGACTTCATTGCCCGCCGAGGTCGCGTCCATCGCGTCCTCCGCACTCGACAACCTCGCGATCCTTTTCGGTGACACCCTGGCCTTGCGCTGCTTCACCCCCGATCCGGACTACTGCAACGCGCCCATGAGCGGTCACTTTTCCGATATCGTCGCCTACCATGTCGGCAACCCGATCCACCCTCTGGCCGTGAGCGCACTGGCCGACCAACCCGCGTACTAGATGTCGACCGCACCGCCCCCTTTCATTTACGCGACCCGGTCGATCATCCCGTCCGGCTGCGCGAACGCGGTTCAATCCGCCAACATGGCGTGTGCGTTCTCGGACTTGTTCGACTCCTTTTCGGCCGTCTTCAGAAGCCCGGTCCACCTCGAGGATCTTCCTGCCGTATTCTCCGAATTCGAACTGATCCCGCCTCGCAATCCCCACATCATCTTCTCCAGGGCGCAGGTCGACTGGAGCAGTCTGTACCTGACGGGTTACGCAACCTACCTCCGCCGACAGCCGGCCTCGTCATTGGTTTATACGCGCAGCGGCCGGGTCGGCTGGGTCTCCGCCACGCTCGGGCTTAACACGGTCGTCGAGCTTCACGATCCGCTGATCGGTCCCTACGCCCGGTGGCTGCGCAAGCGCTGGCGACAAAATCCCCGGCTCAAACTCGTCACGACCACGGCCCGCCTGAAAGCCGATGTTGAAGAACGAACCGGCATCGCCGCCGACCGCATCCTCGTCGCCGGTGGCGCGGCCAATCCCGGTCTGTCCGCCGTGCCGGCATCGGAGCCCGTCCATCGTTTTGTATTCAATGTTGGTTACGCGGGCAGCGCCTTCAAAGGCAAGGGACTGGAAATCCTCGTCGCCTGCGCCACCCGGATGCCCGACGTCGGTTTTCATGTGATCGGACCTTCGGCGAACGATTGCCGGGCGGTCGGCCCCCTGCCGGCCAACTTGATCGCGTACGGCCGAAAAACGAACCGCGAGTCCATGGGGCTGCTGAAGAGCATGGATTGCCTCCTGCTGCCGAACCAGCGCTCGGTCATCATCCGGAGCGGAGCCGACATCGGGGCGCACACCTCGCCCTTGAAGATGTTCGAATACATGGCGACCGGCCGCCCGATCATCGCGTCCGATCTGCCCGTCCTGAGTGGCACGCTTTATGATGATCGAAACGCGCTGCTCTGTCCGCCGGAGGACATCGCGGGGTTTTGCTCCCGCATCACCCGCCTGCGTCAAAACCCGGATCTGGCCCGGCGCCTCGGCGAACAGGCACGATTCGATTTCGAGTCCCACTACACCTGGAGTTCACGGGCAAAAAGAATCCGGGACTTCATCTATGCCTAAACACCCACCCACCCCTCTCGATCAACGTTCCCGGTGTTTTCCTGCCCCCGCTTTTTTTCCAACCTGCGCAAAGAAGCGTGGACCCGCTTGGGATTGCCCGTCCCGAACATGGCGGCCGCCATGCATCGCGTGTCGGTTAACGAAGCCGGGTTGCGCGCAAACTACGCCGGTTCACCGCTCGCGCTACGACCCGACTCGTTCGTCCTCTATCGGATCATCGGCAACGATCTGCCGCCGCATCACGGCGGAGGCCAGTCGCTCGCACGCCTCCGTTTCATCCTCGAAAACGAACCGCCTTTCCCGGGCTGCAACAAACGCTGGGTCGTCAACCGGATCACCGACCCCCGACAGGAAGCGGTCATCCTCAACCTCCTTCGCCAACACAACCAGGCCATTCTCCACCTTCCGTTTGTCGCCGCGGATTACGCCCGCATCGGTCTCGATTTCACCTGCCTGCCCGCGCCCGGCTTCCTCTCCAGCCGCAAATTCGCACGACTCGGCCATGAGAGAAAAAGTCGCACCCTCGCCGCCGTCCACCGCCTCAAAAACAACTACGTGATGAACATCAACGGTGCACGCAACGCCGCCCTCGCCGACGGCCGGGCCCGGGCCAAGTGGATCCTCCCGTTTGACGGCAATTGTTTCTTCACCTCGGCCGCCTGGGAGCTGCTGGTCGCCGATGTCACCGCGCGTCCGTGGCTCAAGTATTTCGTGGTCCCGATGGCGCGACTCACGGACAACCAACACCTGTTCGACCCGTCCTTCTCCCCGCCCGTCAAAGAGGAGCCTCAGTTGCTCTTTCGCCACGACGCCGCGGAATCGTTCAACCCGGCGTTCTTCTACGGCCGCCGTCCCAAGGTCGAACTGTTCTGGCGTCTCGGAATCCCGGGTCCGTGGGACCTCTGGCCCGAGTCGTCGTTGGATCAACCCCGACGTCCGCTCTCACCCGAGGCCTATCAGTTCGGAACCGCCGGTTGGGTCGCGGGCCTGGCGTCGGGTGCACCGCAACCACCCGGGACGGGTACCGGTCGAAGTCCCGATCCGCGGGAAACCGCCCGCCAGGAGGCGATCCTCGCCCTGCTTCAGTCGCTCGACCGCGCCCATGGAAACCACCCGTCTTCGTCTCCGCTCGTGACCATGGAACCGTTGTAAGCCACAGCGCACGATTCACCCCCAACGCACAAAATTTTCCCGTGTCCTCACACCCTCAACCCCGACCCCCGACTCTCCCGTCCTTCCGCTCGATCGCCGAACGTCGGCGAAGCTTCGCCTACCGGACGATGATCCGGTGGCCGTTCCGGGCCATGGCCGCTCCCGTCGATGCCACCGCGATCCGCCGTTCACTGGACCCCCAAAAACTTCTGATCTACGACCCCGCCTTGATCCAACAGGCGGCCCACGCGTTTGCAGCCGGGCACGGAGCGCTTCTCCACCTCGCCCGATCGGTGTGTCAACTGGCCGACGAAGCCCCGACCCGCGGTCCGTTCAGTGTCGTGGACAAAACCTCTCTGCCCGTGAGCGGCGACCCGCACGACTACTGGCATCCGGCCCCGTATTTTTGGCCCAACCCCAAAACCCGAAACGGCATCCCCTATATCAAGCGCGATGGCGAACGCGTCCCCGGCACCGGCCTGTATGAAAAGGGCAGCGAGCGCTACGACCGCAGCCGCCTGCAACGTCTCTTCGACGACGGCACGTTGCTCACGCTCGCCTGGAAAATTTCCGGGGACGAACGCTACGCCACACATGCCGCGCTGTTGTTGAAGCATTGGTTCATCAACCCGGAAACGCGCATGAATCCCCACTTGGAATACGCGCAGATCATCCTGACTACCCGGAAGGGCCGGTGGTCCAGCGCCGGGATCATCGAGACGAAGGACTTTTACTACTACCTCGACGCCGTCCGCCTGTTGCGCGCCGGCAACTTCATCGACGGCCCGACAAGCGACCGTTTCCGCGAATGGCTTTTGGAGTTCAGAACCTGGCTCCTCAAAAGCCGCCAGGGACGGCGTGAATGCACCAAGCCCAACAACCACGGCCTGCTCTACGATTTTCAACTCGCGGCCATCTCCGCCTACCTCGACGACCCCGACCTCCTTGCGGTGATCTTCCGCCGGGTTAAATCGCGACTCTTCCAACACATCGAGCCGGACGGGCGCCAGCCGTACGAACTCGTTCGCACCATCTCCGCCCATTACTGCGCGTTCAATCTCCAGGGCTGGGTCAACTTCGCCCGCCTCGCTCAAAACTGCGGCTTCGATCTCTGGACCCTCGCCTCGCCGGACGGACGCAGCCTTCAACGCGCCTTGTCCTGGCTGCTCCCCTACAACGAAACCAAGGACTGGCCTTTCAAACAGATCGCCCCGTTCGACTGGACCCGGCTCGCCCCGCTCGCCCGCGTATCCGATATTCACTACGGAACGAACTACACGGCGGAACCATCGAGTCCGCCGAGCCACCCGATCCCCGTGTGTTTCCACCCCCACGACGGAATTCCTCCCGCGTGGCAGTTAACTCTGAACCCCTGATCTCCGTGCCCTTCGACGCATCCAAGCAATCAAGCCTTCCGAACTCAGGTAGCGGCCGGGGTAACGAGGCTGCGTTTCTTCAGGCGGCGCTCAGCGAGGCTTACGCGACCTCCCCGCTCGCCGCCCAGCCCGACACCTTCGTTCTCTATCGCGTCATCGGCAACGACCTCCCGCCGCGTCATCGCGAGGGTCAGTCGTTGGACAACCTGCGTTTTATCCTCGAAAACGAACCGCTCCTGCCCGGCTGCGAAAAGCGCTGGGTGGTGAACCGCATCGTCTCTCCCGATGTCGAAGCCGCCGTGCTCGAGCTGCTTCACACGCATCGGCAACCGGTTCTCCACCTCCCCTTGATCCCCGCCGACTACGCGCGCATTCCGCTCGACCGGGCGTGCCTGCCGACGCCCGACTACCTGGAGTCGCTCCGGTTCGCCTTGTTCAGCCGGTGCAGCCTCAAATACCGCAACCGTCTCCTCGGCGCCGCCCACCGGCTCAAAAATCTCTACGTGATGAACAACAATGGCGCGCGCAACGCCGCGCTCGCCGATGGCCGGCCTCGCGCCAAGTGGGTGCTCCCGTTCGACGGCAACTGCTTCTTCACCGCCGCCGCCTGGAAGCGCCTCGTCGCCGAGGTCACCGCTCGTCCGTGGCTCAAATATTTCACCGTCCCCATGGCGCGACTGTCCGACAACCGCCACCTCGCCGATCCCGACTTCGCCCCGCCGGCCAGGGAGGAACCGCAACTCCTCTTTCGCCACGACGCCGCGGAGTCGTTCAACCCCGACTTCCCCTACGGCCGACGTCCCAAGGTCGAACTGTTCTGGCGTCTCGGCATTCCCGGCCCGTGGGATGCGTGGACCGAGGAGTCTTGGGATCAACCGCGCCGGCCGTTGTCACCCGAAGCCCATCACGTTGGCACCGCCGGCTGGGTCGCCCGGCTCTTCTCCGGGGTGCCGCATCTCGAAGTGAGCGCCCGCGGCATTCTCGGCAAACGCGGCGTCGCCCGACAGGAAGCGATCCTCACGTTGCTGGCCCAATTGGATAAATCCCTCGGCCTGCCTTCGCCGCAGAATCCCTACCGACGCGACGACACCGCCCCGGCCCCGCCTTCTCGACCGCTGCTCCGCCGGTCTCCGGAAAGCAACTTGAGCCAGGCCGTTGCGAGTCCCACATCTTTAACCCTTCCTCCCCGCTGATGGCCTTCTCCATTTTTTCCCGCAGTCCGTCCACGATCGCAGACCGCTGCAAGTCGGACCAGGCGACCAAACTCCGCCTGCGCTACGCGCCTTACTATCATGCGATGGAGGCCCAGCAGGGCACGACGGTGCGCCTTCAAGGTCGCGACATGATCATGCTCGCGAGCAACGACTACCTCGGACTGTCGTTCCATCCGAAGGTCATCGAAGCCGCTCGCGCCGCCCTGCTTCAGTGGGGCGCAAGCACCACGGGTGCGCGCATCTCCAACGGTTCCCGCGCCTATCACGTCGAGCTCGAGGAAAAACTCGCGGCCTTTCTCGGCAAACAAGCCTGCCACATTCATGCCGCCGGCTACCTGTCCTGCCTCTCGGGTGTCGCCGCCTTCGCCCAAAAAGGCGACGTCGTCCTCGCCGACAAAAACATCCACTCATGTCTCTGGGACGGCATCCGCCTCTCCACCGCCACGGTCGAACGCTTTTCCCACAACAACCCCGGCGATCTCGACGCCGTCGCCACCAGCCTGCCGCCCGAGACACCCAAGATGATGGTGGTCGAAGGCGTCTACTCGATGGAAGGCCACATCGCCCACCTCCCCGAGCTGCTCTCGGTCGCCAAGGAACACAATTGCTTCAACGTCCTCGATGACGCCCACGGCTTCGGTGTGCTGGGCCGCCAAGGCCGCGGCACGGCGGACCATTTTGGGCTCACCGACCAGGTTGATATTCTCTGCGGCAGCATGTCGAAGTCGCTCGCGAGCACCGGAGGTTTCGTCGCCGGCGATCGCGATCTGATTGAATACCTCCGCACGCACGGCAAGCACACGATCTTCAGCGCCTCGCTCAGCCCCTCGCAGGCGGCGGCCGCCTCGACCGCGCTCGATGTGCTTCAAACCGAACCCGAACACCTCGAACGCCTGTGGCACAACACCCGCCGCTACACGGCGATGCTCAAATCGCTGGGCCTCGACACGTGGGGCAGTGAAACCCCCGCGGTGCCCATTGTTTTGGGTGACAAACAACGAGCCTACACCTTTTGGCAGGCCCTGATGGAAAAAGGCGTCTTCACCGTCATGTCGATCGCACCCGCCGTGCCCCCGGGCAAGGACCTGATTCGCACCGCAATTTCCGCCGGCCACACCGACGAGCAACTCGACCGCATCGCCGAGGCCATGGCCTACGCGTTAAAAAAAGCATAAGCGCGACACCCACACATGGAGTGCGGCGAGCTCTCGCCGCTTTCGACGGCGGGACCCGTCACGCCGCCCTCCGACTACGGGGGACATGCCCGAAAGCAACACAGCGCTCGCCCGTCGCGTAGTAGGATAGCGCGAGCCCGCCTGTCCGAAAAAGTAGGGCGTAAAAAGGGGGCAATGTTTTACCCTTGCGCAAAGGGGGGCGTAAAAAGGGCGTAAAAAGGGCGTCAATGCTTTACCTTTGACATTTTCAGATCCGCCCCGCTGCCAGCGAGCTCCACGACATCCTTTGCGCAAGGGTAAAACATTGACCCCTTTTTACGCTGCCCCATTTGCTTCCGGGTAATAAATCGAATACGCGACAAATCGCCGCTCGTCGGGAACGCGCAACGCGATCTCGGCTTCCAACGCGAGCGCTGACTCAAAGCTCCGAAGCTCCTGTTCAGGCTCCGAATAGCTTTCGTAGACGATCGGTGCGCCCTGCGAGAATACCGCTTCGATTACGGCGGAAACGTGAGCCTCGGGAATGTGGACCTCGCTCTGCATGCTTTTGCCGAACGTTCCGGGTCA
>JANJTQ010000151.1 GCA_024711005.1 Opitutaceae bacterium
ACGTCCATTCCCAACTTAACGATCACTCCCGCCTCGACGGAAGCACGCTCCTCTGCCTTGGTGCTATTCGTTTTATGTTTCATACGCCGGTAAGTTATCCATCCCTCCAACTCTTCCCGGCTTCATGTCATCTACAGACAATGCGGTTCAAGCTCCCCATGAATGCGATACCACAGGGCCCGCATGTCTGACCCGGAACGTTCGGCAAAAGATGGAGCGTTTCCCGCCACAGTTCAGGTCGCACATTAAGCTCACGTTCGAAGAGCACGGCGAAAATCGTCGCCGCAAGTTCGGTTTCAACGATGGTCACCGCCGGCTTCCGATGAGCATGGACGGCGTCGATGGACTTCACACGGTCGGACTGTGGGTCACACAGAAGGACGCGGTCTTCGAAGAAGGCGATGAATTCGATGCCGATTGTCGCGTGATCTGGCCGGAAGGATTCACGAAGGTCGTGGCACCCGGAGTTAAGTTTAGGCTTTGGGACGCGGGCTTCTTTGCGCAGGGCGTCGTCACGGAACGTATTGAAGCTGGCTGGTCGAATCCCGCATGACTAAATGGCCGAACCAGCAGCAGACAACGCCCGGGAGCTGTCCGTTTTTTGTGCGTCCCGACTACGCTCGATTCCCCTTCGTCATTCGCCCGAGCGCGTCTGACCTCTAACGTTCGGCAAAAATGAAACCACTCCACTATCATAGCGGCGAAATTGTAATGCCGGGTGATTTCGTAAAGCTCGGTTCCAATCAAGGCCGTATTAAGTATATCGGTGAAGAGCTGAAGCGTTGGGCGCTTCCCAATAATGAATACCAGGACAAAGTTATGATCGAAAGCTCCGCGATGGGTTTAGTTTGTGAGTCGGTCGATTGTGAAGATTTGGTCTTGGTGTCGCGCTCGGAAGAAAAGAACATCCCTGAACAGAAATGAAAATCACGGAGCCGAACCCTGAGAGTTGTGTTTTCGCGGAGCCGACAACACGACTCCTGTTGAACAAGCCCGGGGAAGACCGATGACGTTATAGGCTCCTTATACAGATTGGATTTTTTCACCAACCTTGACCGCTCCGATTTCCGGAGCGGTTTTTTTTGTTCGCGTCTCCACTCACTGACGCGACAAGACGCGATCGGGGGCGCGGTTGCTTGGCTGGCGGGGGCGCAGGCGGCACTTTGTCCGCTTTCGACGCAAAAAAGCGCCGGGGGCATAAAGCCACCCGGCGCTCACCATGAAAACCGACGCGGTTCAGTGCTTCCGCGTCGGAAATGTTTTTACTGCGAGGACTTCCCGGAGACGTCCCAGGTAGCGCGGCCACCGAAGGTCGAGAAGCACATGCCTTTCACCGAGGAACCTTCGAGGTTCACGGCGCTGGCGGGGACTTCCAACTTCACCCACTGGCCGGCGGCCGGCAGGTTGCCGACGCGGTAACGGCTGGCGGTTCCGTTGGCTCCGTAGTCGATGTTGTTGGCTCCCCAGTAGGCGCGGTGGTCCCAGGTGCCATCGTTCCAGTGCAGCATGATCTGCGACGGAACGTTGGCGGGGTCCAGGTACACCCAGGCGAAGAGCTTGTCTCCGGTCGACACGATCAACGGGGCACTCGTGTCGTTGAACGCGTGCTCTTGCAGGCCGGAACCGAGCGTGGACTGGTGCGTTTTCGAACCAGACTTGGGCGCAGGATTGCTGCTCACCCAATTCCAGCCCTCGTTGCCGTTGGTCCACGCGCCGGCGGGCAGCGCGTCGTCGACCCAAGTCACCACTGAACTGTTGGCGTTGAAGGTCGCCTTGGCGAACACGCGGCGGCCATCCGGCCACGTGATCTCCGCCTCGACCCACTGCGCGCCGGCATTCTTCGGCGTGAAGTAGAAGACCGGTCCGAAGTCAGGCTCCTGGTCACGACCTTCCCAGACGATGCGAGCGTTGGCCAGGTTGAGGCCGGACGCTTGCAGCTTGATGGGAGTGGGCTCGTTGAGCTCCACCACGGTGGTCGGAACGACGATGGTGGCGGTGCCGGATTTCCAGGCGGTGGACTTGGCGTTGGTCTTGGTGGCGAGGGCGGCCACCGACATCAGGCTGCGGGCCTGGTTGACGGTGATGAACTCGGTGGTGACGTTCCAGGTGTCCGACCAGCGGTCGTAGAACGAATACGGTGCGTTCGAGCCGCTGTCCGACGGGAAGCTCAGGCTGGAGAGCTCGTTGCCGGCGGAACTGCCGTAGTAGTCCAGGTAGCTGAAGCCCGACTGGATGTTGCCGGTGGGGATGCCCGTGGGCGGCAACACACGACGGTCGTTCTTCGCGTACTGGTTGACGTTCTCGCGCTGACGCTTGAGGCCGACACCGGTCAGGTAGGCCACGTTGACCGGGTTGGAACCGGCTTCGTAGTTCATGTTGGTGAGCAGGGCGTCAACGTACTCCGGACGGGGATCGATCTGGTAGGCGACCGCCATGTCGGAGGCCTGGTCGAGCGAGAAGTACCAGCCGCCGCCCATGACTCCCTTGGTCTGGTCGGGGAAGGCGCTGCCGTAGGCATTGTCTTTGGACCATTTGAGGGCGTCGTTGCCGGCGGCCTTGATCTGGGTTTCGCAGGCGGTCAGGTAGCTCGCGTTGAGCTTGCTTTGGGCCAGACGGCCGGAGCGCGCGGCGAAGGCGTAGGTGCGCATGGCATTGCCCCACGACTCCGACATGCGCCACCAGCTCCAGCGCATGGTGTTCGGGTCCGCGGGATTCGGGAACCATTCCATGAGCTTTTGCGAGTATTGCGCTTCACCGGTCGCCGCGTAGAGCGCGGCGGCGGCCCAGGCGAGTTCGTCGTTGTGACCGTAGTTGTCACCGTAGAAGGTGACTTTCTGGTAGGCGCCGTCCTTGCCGTATTTGGCGATGCCGTTCATGAGGAACTGCCAGCCGAGTTTGGCCTTCGTCAGGTAGGTCGCGGCGGTCGCGGGGTACGCGGCCTTGAACCGGGGCGAAGAGGCGGCCTCGGCAAGCGCGGCCACGGAGGCCGCGGTCGCGGAGGTGTTCTTGGGCCAGACGACCTGGGTGTCGCCCTTGTCGGGCGTCACGTTGCTCTCATACTCGCGGGTCTTCGGATAGACGATGAAGTAGAAACCTCCGTCGGCGTCCTGGAGTTTGGCGAGGTAGTCGGTCTCTTGCTTGGCCTCCTGAAGGATGTCGCTGATGCCGTCGCCGCTCTCGGGCAGACCGAGGTTGTCGAGGTCGCCGGCGCCACCGATCGAATCGGCGGTGAACAGGAGCAGGTGCGAGAGGTGAGCGACGTTGATCGTGTACTTGCTGTAGTCGCCGGCGTCGTGGTGTCCGCCGCTGACGTCGACCGTGCCCTTGTTCACGAAGGGATAAAGCTGCGAGGCTTCGCTCGTGAGTTGGGGCGTGGTGCCGGAGCTCTTCCCGGCAATCGTCGTCCAGGTGAACTGGTAGTTGGATTGCGGGGAGGGGATTTCGGCGGCGGCCACGTGACACGCGTCATGGGTGTGGCGGGTGAACGGCAGGGCGTTGGAATGGCCGCAGCGTTGGTGATACAGGCCGAGCGCGTAGGTGCGCAGGAAGCCCATGGCGATGCCGTCGTTGATGAGGAAGGGCAGCGAGGCGCCGACTCCGGGGACGACCAGTTGGTATTCGCCGGGGGTGGTGTAGCTGCTGAAGTCCGCTTCGAGCACCTTCTGGTAGGGCTTCGGCGAGTAGTTGTAGCCGACGTCCGCGCGGGTGGTCAGCGAGCCTTGGTAAACGGTGGCGCCGGTGGCGGCGTTCACGAGTTTGAAGCCCGAGGTCGCGGGGATGTTCAGTTCACCCAGGTTACCCAGGTAGTAGCCGATCATCGCCTTCTTGGGGAAGGACGGGACGTAGCCTTCCTGGTTGACGTGGATCGCCGGGCTGTGGCGCAGGGCGTCGGACTTGGCCGTGAAGCTCATGGTCGAGGGCCAGAGCGTGCCGTCGGGGTTTTTCACGACGACCGTCTTGCCTTCGGCCACGGGCTCGGCGAGTTGCAGGTACAACTGGTTGCCGATGCGCAGATCGCGCTCGTTGATCGGGGCGTAACGCACGCGGCGTTTGAAACCGACCGATTGCACGGAGACGGCCCGACCATCGACGGTCACGGCGAACTTCGAGGCCGCCGGGGCGCTGAACACTCCGGACGAGTTGACGAAGTTCCAGCTGTCCACCGCGGAGGTGGGCGAGGCTTTCGTGTTGATGCGCTCCAGCTCCAGCACCGTCGGCGCGAGGATCGTCAGCGCGTTGTCGCCGACCTGCGGCATCGCAATCGCGAGGTTTTCGTCGAGCTCGA
>JANJTQ010000170.1 GCA_024711005.1 Opitutaceae bacterium
GTGTCGTACACGGCCATGCCGGCGGTGATGGAGCCGCCCGGGGTGTTGATATAGAAGTGGATTTCCTTACCGGGGGCGGTGGCTTCGAGGTAGAGGAGTTTTTCGGTGATATCCTTGGCGGTCTCGTCGGTCACGGCGCCCCAGAGGAATATCTTACGCTCATCGAGGAACTTCTTCTGGATGAGCATCGCGACGGGCGCGGAGGCTTTTTTGGCGACATTGTCGGACTCCTTTTCGTCGTCGTCCTCGTCATCGTCGAGACGGGGAAGGGGAGCGCTCAAACCGGGTTGGAGATTGTCGAAATGCATATGAGGTTACGTTGCGAGGCGGATGTGGGTTGGCAAGTGTTCAGGCGAAGTTGGTTGGGCGGCTTTCGTCTTCCCTCTTTCTCCTTAAGCTTTCGCGGTCACCCCGGAATCTCCTGACGAAAAAGTTTCGAGCACAGCGACAGTCCGCCAAGATTAAGAAAGATGAAATACCCTGACAGCCGGGGTCAAAAGTCGGGCAGGTGCGGGGCCAAGGCGGTGCGGAGGTGTTCGATCAGGGCCGGATCGTGGGCGGCGGGGTAGTCGTCGGGAATGCGCAGGATGACCACGGGCTTGCCGGCGAGTTCCTCGGGAAACCGGGCGCGGAGGCGGTCGGCGTGTTTGCGTTCCATGCAGAAAATCCGATCCGCCCAGCCCAGATGGCAGGCGGTGACTTTGATGCGTGCATTGTTTTCCGTGCCGGCCGAACGGGCGGAGTAACGCGGGTGGTTTTTGAACAACGCCTCCGCGGTGGGCGATCGCCATTGGTTGCGCGAGCAAAGGAAGAGGAGCTTGGTCTTCGGCAAAATTACGGAGCGATCAGGGGCAGCTTGGGGAAATACGTGCGATAACGGATGGCATCGCGGGTCAGCAAACGGAGTCCTGAAACTTGGGCATGCGCACCGATATAAAAATCGGGAAGTGGCGAGCGCTTGATCCCGTCGCTGCGGCGATAGGCGATCCAGGCTTGAGCGGCCAGAAAACCCGCTTCGTAAGGGAGAGGCAGGCGGTGGAGGGCGAGATCACGCAAGGCGCGGTCAAGTGCGGCGGCGGTTCGGTAGGCGGGGGCGAGTTCCGCGTAGATGATCGGGTTGATGGCGAGCTCATCCGTGACGGCGGCGGCGAGCAATTGATCTTCCGACCATGCGCGCCATTTCGGGTCGTCGGTAAAGACGTCGATGAGGACGTTGGTATCGACGAGAATCATTCTTGGTCGTCGCGGGTCTGGCGCATGATTTCGTCGGTCGTCAGGCCGGAGTTGGCGCTTCCGCGGGCGCGTCGCAGAGCCGTTTTGAGACGCCGGAGGCGTGGAGCGACGGCCGGTTTGATGAGCACGCCACCCTCGGTGGCTTCAATCGTCACCTCGGATTGGGCGGAGAGACCATAGCGCCGCCGCAAGGCCTGGGGAATCGTGACCTGACCCTTGGTCGTAAGTCTCATGGGTAATACTTTTTGTACGGAGTATTACTTTGTCAAGGCACGGGCGGGTTCTCACAAGTCAACGGTTCCAATCAGTTCGGGCGGTCCGGGGAAGCGCGGTTGCCTGTGCCAGACGTAGAGGTCGAGTATCGCAACCGTGCGCGAGGCGATTTCGCGGATCTCGGTGCGGATCGAGTGGCGCATTTCCACGTCCTGGGTGCAGAAGCCCACCGCGTCGAGTCCGGTTGCGCGGGCAACCTCAAGGGCGCGGGTGTTGTGATAGCGCTGCGTGACGATGGTGCAGGCATCGAGGCCGAAGACTTGACGGGCCCGGATGACCGAATCGAGGGTGCGGAAGCCGGCGTAGTCGCAGGTGATCGCGGCGGCGGGCACACCGCGAAGGCGACGCCAATGGCAAACAAGACTCCCAGCAGCAGACGAAGACGCGGGGACAGGAGTCGGAAGGGGCGAAGGAGTAGATGGAGGATTTTCACCAGAGATTATGGAAATGATGTACGGGGCCGTGTCCGTGTCCGACGCTGAGTCGGCCGGAGGCAGCGATGCATGCGGTGAGGTAGTCCTTCGCTGCGCGGACGGCATCGATGGGATCGTCGTGTCGGGGGAGCAGCGCGGCGATGGCGGCGGAGAGGGTGCAACCGGTGCCGTGGGTGTTCTTCGTCTCGATCCGGTCGGCGTGCAGCTCCACTTGCATCGAACCGTCGTCGATCACATCGATACTTTCCGCGCCGTCGAGGTGGCCGCCTTTCAACATGACGATGCGCGGTCCCAGCCGATGCAGGGCGCGGGCGGCGAGACGCATGTCGGCGAGCGTGCGAATGGGTTGTCCTTCCAGGAGCACCTCGGCTTCGGGAAGATTGGGCGTGATGATTTCGGCGAGCGGAATAATTTCCCTTCGGACCGTGTCGATGGCGTCGGGTGAAAGCAGGTGATGACCGCTCTTCGAAACCATGACCGGGTCCACAACGATGCGCCGGACGCCGTGGCGACGCAGGGCGGCGGCGACGGTGGACGCGACCTCGGTGGTGCCGAGCATGCCGAGTTTGACCGCGTCGATGCGCACGTCGGCGAACAGTGTGTCGATCTGTTGCGCGATGAACTCCGCGGGCACGGCCTGCACGCCAGTGACACCTTGGGTGTTCTGCGCGGTGAGGGCGGCGACGACGCCCGTACCGTAGGCTCCGAGGGCGGAGAACGTCTTTAAGTCGGCGAGAAGACCGGCCCCGCCCGAAGGGTCGACGCCGGCGATGCTAAGGACATTGGGAATCATGCGCGGCAGGCATCGGGAGCCCGCCGCCCGCCGCTGTCAATCGCGACGGCTCAGCCGCCCTTTCTCAGTTCACACAAAGAGCGCCGGCGATGGGCTGATTTATCCATTCGCGTGCTCTCCGAACCGACCCGAGGAGGTCGTCGGGTGCAGACTTAACGGAGTGGTGCTAGGGCAGGGGAATTTCGTAGTTCAATAGCTGTTCCGTCTGTCCCCCGGCGACGGCCAGCATGAACGACGCGAGTGAGGGATCTCCGACCACGGGCTGCGGACCGGCGCCTTTGAACGCCGGGTCATAGCGTAAGACTAGTTGCCCTGCCTTGGTCCGGTAAATCAGTTCACCGGGCCGCATCTGCGGCTTGCTTCCCGGGGAGACGAAGTCGGCGGTTTCGAAGTGCACACTGTAAACGGCGTCAAGCGGGCCGTAGGCATCGACCAAGGCCGTGGGTTTGAACCGCACCTCCACCTGGAGCGAATTTGGCAGGCACACGAAGGTCTGGGTGAGCGTGAATTTGCTATGCGTCACGTTGACGTCGAATACCACCACGCCGTCACGGATCCGTTTGAGTACGGTGGCCCGGTAGTCAGGACTGCTCATATCACCGGCCCGACGTGCCGTCTTGCGTCCATCGGGGAGTGTGGAAACCCCATAGAGTCGAACGAATCCCAGGTTTCGTATCCATGGGTGCGGCCGTCCGGCGACGGTAAAGTCAGTGAGCACACCCTTGTTGGATACTTTGAACTGATAGTGTTCGTTTTTGAAGCTGACGGGATCGCGTTTCACCTCGGCTTCGAGCACGGCCCATGGAATCGGCGGGGAGACAACCGCCGGGGCGGGGGTGGCCGCCGGTTTTGGGGTGACGGTGGGCGTCGGATTCGCTGCCGGCTTCGGCGTAACCGCGGGCGTCGAAACGGTGGGCTGAGACTTGGAGGCGGGTTTGCGGAAAAACGCGATGCCACCACCTAGCAGCGCAAGGACGACCACCCCGGCCAGAACGGCCGGGACAACGGGAAACTTTCGGCCAGCGGAGGTCGTCGTCGGAGCGGCCGTCGTCGGAGCCACCGGAGCGACGGGCGGGACCGGAGCAGGCTTCACGGGTGCGACGGCGGCCGGTTTGACCGGAGCCGGCTTCGGTTTCACGGGAGCAACGGGAGGTGCCGGAACGGCCGGTTTTTTGGGCGCGGGAGCCACGGGGACGGGCTTGCTGGGCACCGGCACCGGTGCTGGGGCGGGTGCCGCCGACGGCGGAGCCACGACCACGGGCGCGGGGCTGGGTTTGGGAGCCGGGGCGGGAGCCGGAGTCACCTCGGATTTCGCGGGAATCGCGGTGTCGGGAGTGATCCATGCCGGCAGCCATTGGCCACGGACCCAACCCGCCGCCGCCGCTTGAAGGAGTCCAACCACTCGCGGTGACAACAGGTCCGCCGAAACGCCGTAGCGTGAAGTCGCCGTCGACTCGACCGGTGCCCAGGCCGTCGAGCCCAGCGCCCGGGCCAGTGCCCGGACCAGCCAAGCCTGGCCGGTGGGCAACCCGATGACATGAAAGGCCGCGGGCGTTTCACCCAAGGCATCCCGAAGCAGGCCGGCGAGTTGCACGGCGATTTTGTCCTCCGCCTCGCCGAACTGATAATCGCCGTTGAAGAAAAGCTTGGTCGCGGCCGCACGGAATTTCAGTCCGAGCTCCGTCTGGACCACTTCGAAAATCTGCCGGAAACCGACCGGCAGCTCTTTGACGGACTCGACGCCGGCGGAGGAAATTCGCCACAACCGGCCCGACGAATCGCCGGGTTCCCATACCGCTACGCCGGGAGCACCGGGCGTGTTGCGGGTCAGTTCGACCACTCCGCCCAGCTCGGCCGGGAGCGCCGGTGCGACTGTCGCCGGGGTCAGTCCCAGTGAGGCGAGTTGTTGACTGGCGGCGTCCGCGGTCTCGGAGGAGATGCCGGCCAGCAGCCAGCGGGAGGCGACGTCGATACGGGGTATCCTTCCTTCAACTACGTCGCAGACCGCCGCCAGGGTGCCGATGCCGGCCGTGGCCGAGGCGCGCGCCAGAATCGCGGAGGCGCTGTTGAGCGAAGCGGTTTCCTCCGAATTCAGCAGCTCGGCAAAGCCGGAGGCCGGCGCCAGGAGCGCCACGTCAAGCGGCAGGCCCGCCGCGTGCTCCGTCACGAACGCGGCCAGCCCCGCGTTGTCATCCGGGGCGAACTCGCGATGCGCGACGAGTCGGCCGCCGGCGACAACCGCGGCTTGCAAGGAATAGGTGGAGAGTTCGACGAGGAGACGTTGGGAAGAGGACATGCGGATCGGATGTGAACTTGTTGGCTCAACAAGACATATACGCAATCAGACGAATACCGACAAAAGCGGGATTGCGAGAAGTTTTGACTCCAACATTCCGTGCCCGCCGGCAAGCCTTCTAAGCACGGAACGGACCACCTTGCCCGGAGGTGTTTATCTTCGGGAGGTTGCACAGGATCCTGCGACCGTGCGAGGGTGACGGACATGACAACCAAGACGCGCGTGAAACGGCTCTCGGGGCAAATCGTGGACCTGCATCGCCGGGCGATTTTTCCGGGCACGGTGGAGTGGGCGGGGGGCCGCATTACGGCGATCCGGCAGGACGCACGGGTGAAGGAACAGCGGTTGATCATGCCGGGGCTGGTCGACGCGCATATCCACATCGAGAGCTCTTTGCTGCCGCCGTCGGAATTCGCGCGACTGGCGGTGGTTCATGGCACGGTGGCGACCGTTTCGGATCCGCACGAAATCGCCAATGTTCTCGGCGAGGCGGGGGTGCGTTACATGCTGTCCGATGCGAAGCGGTCTCCGCTCAAGTTCAACTTTGGCGCGCCCTCCTGCGTGCCGGCGACGACGTTCGAGACGGCAGGGGCGAAACTTGACGCGAAGGCGGTGGCGCGATTGCTGGCGCGGAAGGATGTGCGCTACCTGGCCGAGGTGATGAATTTCCCCGGCGTGCTCGGGGGCGACCCGGAATTACTGGCGATGATCGCGACGGCCCGGCGCGAAGGAAAACAGATCGACGGCCATGCGCCCGGGTTGCGCGGCGGACAGGCGAAGGCCTACGCGGAGGCGGGACCCTCCACGGATCACGAGTGTTTTACGATCGCAGAGGCGCGCGACAAACTGGCGGCCGGGATGAAGATTCTCATTCGCGAAGGCTCGGCGGCGCGGAACTTCGACGCGCTTGCGCCCCTGCTGAAAACGCATCCGGACCGCTGCATGTTTTGTTGCGACGACCTGCATCCCGATCTGCTGGTGAAACGCCACCTCGACGAGCACGTGCGGCGCGCACTGGCCACGGGCGCGGACAAATTCGACGTGTTGCGGGCGGCGTCGGTGAATCCAGTGGAGCACTACACGCTCAACGTGGGCCTGTTGCGTGAAGGCGACGCGGCGGACTTCATCGTGGTGGACGGCTGGAAGACATTCCGCGTGCTGCGCACGTATATCGACGGCGTGGCGGTGGCGTCGGGCGGGGGTTCGCGGTTGAAACGACAGGCGCCGAAGCTCGCGAACAAGTTCAAGGCGCGACCGGTGAAGGCGACGGATTTTGCGGTGAAGCACACCGGTGAAACGGTGAACGTGATCGAGGCGTTGAACGGACAATTGGTGACGAAGCACCTGAAGGTTCCGGCGGCGGAGATCGGTGTGAAGCACGACGTGTTGAAGATCGCGGTGGTCAACCGCTACGCACCGCGCGCGCCGGTGGCGGTGGGGCTGATTCGCGGCTTCGGATTAAAATCGGGGGCGCTGGCGTCGTCGGTTGCGCACGACTCGCACAACATCGTGGCGGTGGGCGTCGATGACGCCTCGCTGGCGGCGGCGGTGAATCTCGTGATCGCGGAGCGCGGCGGGTTGAGTGCGGTGGGGCCGCGTGCGCGGGCGGTGTTGCCGCTGCCGATCGCGGGGTTGATGTCGGCGGTGGAGGGTCGCGAGGCGGCGCGGCTTTACACGAAGCTCGATCGTTATGCGAAGAAGCTGGGATCGAAACTCGATGCGCCGTTTATGACGCTGTCGTTTATGGCGCTGTTGGTGATACCCGATTTGAAGCTGAGCGACCGCGGGTTGTTCTCGGCTGCGCAGTGGGGGTTTGTGGAATAGCCACAGGCGTTCGAACCGGTTCGGAAAAGTGGCATGGGCGTCCCGCCCATGGAATCGAGAAGTGAGCGGGTTCCGCCATGCCCTCCCGCAATCCCTCTGAATGGATCGAGCCTTGCGGCAGGGCGGTGGGTTGTCCTGTTTAGGGGATGGCTGTTGCTTCCGCTAGATTGGCAAATCGCATTCTCATCGGACTGGTTGTCGGGTTGGTCGCCGGGGTGATCACGCTTGTCATCGGTCGGTTTCAACCGGGATTTCTCACCGGAGCCCAATGGGTTTCGCAGGAGATATTCGACCCGGCCGGGCAGGTGTTTTTGCGACTGTTGTTTTTTGTGATCATCCCGCTGGTGTTCGCGTCGCTCGCGGCCGGTGTGGTGCAACTCGGGCGGCTGGACAAACTGGGTCCGCTCGCCGGGAAGACCTTTGGATTGTTTGGGCTCAACATGATCATCGGCGTGGCGCTCGGTCTGGTGATGATGGACGTCGTTCAACCCGGGCGGGCCTTGAGCGCCGAAAGACGCGAAGAGCTGCGCAGCGCCTATAGTGCCGATGCCGGGAAGCTCATCGAAACGCGCGAGAAACAGCAGGCGATGACCTTTGGCACCGTGGTGGAAATGTTCATGCCGCGAAACCTGCTCGGAGCGGTCACCGGACAAAATCGGGCGTCCATTGGCGAGGTGTTGCCGTTGATTTTATTCGCGTTGTTGGTGGGCGCGGTGGGCGTGGGGCTTGTCGAGTCGAAGCGCGAACTGTTGCTCGACAGTCTGGGGTTGGTGAGCGAGCTGATGACCGGCATCGTCCACTATGCGCTGTGTCTGGCGCCGTATGCGGTGCCGCTGATGATTTACAGTGTGGTTGTGAAGATCGGCGTGGAGATTCTGCTGGCGCTCGGGCTGTTCGTGGCGGGCACGCTGGCGGTGATGGCGCTGCACCTGTTTGGGACGATGTCGTTGTGGTTAAAATTTATGGCGAAGCGGTCGCCGCTGGCGTTTTTCAAGACTGTGAAGCCGGTGTTGATCACGGCGTTTTCGACGAGTTCGAGTGCGGCCACGATGGCGGCGTCGCTGGCGGTGTGTAAGGACGAGCTCAAGGTGTCGCCGAGCGTGGGCGGGTTTGTGATTCCGTTGGGGGCGACGATGAACATGAGCGGCACGGCGCTCTACGAAGGGTGCGTGGTGTTGTTCGTGGCGCAGGTGTTCGGGCCGGAGCTGGCGTTTTCGCAGCAGCTCACGCTGCTGGTGTTGTCGGTGTTGAGTGCGGTGGCGGTGGCGGGAATTCCGGGCGGATCGCTTCCGCTGATCGCGGGCCTGTGCATGACGTTTGGAATTCCGCCGGAAGGCATTGGCATCGTGCTGGGTGTGGATCGCCTGCTGGACATGGCCCGAACCACGGTGAACGTGGGCGCGGATCTGGTGACGGCGGTGGTGGTGAATGCGAGCACCCCGGTGGAGGGCGGAGCGGAGGGGGCAAACGTTGCGTGAGGAGCGACTTCGATTTGGGCATAAAAAGCCCCGACGGGATCGTCGGGGCGGGAGGTGGTGGCTCGGCGGGCTGCGGAGTGCCCGTCCTACCGGGATCAAATCAGGCCGAGCTTCATCTTACCCTCTTCGCTGATCATCGACTGGTTCCAGGCCGGTTCCCAGGTGATGCGGACGTCGGCGGCGGCGACTCCGGGGACGAGGAGAATTTTGCCTTTGGCATCTTCCGCGATCGCCGGACCCATGCCGCAGCCGGGGGCCGTGAGGGTCATGGCGACGTCCACTTTGTAGCCGCCTTCGGGGGCTTCGTTTTTGGAGACGTCCATCGAATAAACGAGGCCAAGGTCGACGATGTTCACCGGAATTTCGGGATCGTAGACCTTCTTGAGCTGGTCCCACACGGCTTCCGGATCCGGAGCCCCGTCGGCGAGGGTCGAAGCTTCGACCGTCTCGGTGATGACCTGCTCGCCGATCGCGTCGCCATCTTTGCCGTCGATGCGGAAGAGGCCGAAGTCGGTCTGCACCGTGTAGGTGCCGCCAAGCGTCTGGTGAATGAAGAGCCGCGTGTTGGCGGGAAGCATCTGTTTGTCACCACTGGGAATCTGGGTGGCGACGACTTCGCGGGAGAGGGTGCGTTCTTTGGAACTCATGAATGAATAAGGAATGGATTGCGCGGAAATGCGACCGAGTCGCAGGTTTTATTTATCGACGCGAACGCGGTTCGCAAGCAGCGGCGGATGCAAAACTCATTTTTCTAAAAAATCATCCAATGAAATCACGATGAGGATCGTCTGCATTCACATCGGAGACTGAAACTGGCAAACCGGTGCTGGTCCCGGCCTTTAATTCTTATGCACATATTATCCCGGTTGGATCTAAGACGTGGAGTGTTGGCGCTGGGAATCGGTGTGTTGGCGATGTTTTCCCTGCTTGGCGGGCAGCCGGACAACGAGGGAAATCAAGACCGGTTCATCACCTTCATTGAAGCGGTGCGGATGGGGGACTTAGCAGTGGTGGAAAGCTGTCTTCGAGAGGGCGCGGATATCAATCAGCTGGGCGGTAACGTGGAGCGTGGGCATCGTTATCCGGCACTTTTCCATGCGCTGCATGCGAGACAGGGAGCGGCGGCCGAGTTGTTGATCGAACGAGGCGCAGATGTGATCACGCCTATTGAGAAGCGCGCGCCGTTTTCTTGGGCGGCGGATTTTGGAAATGTTGAGATCGCGCTCCGAATCTGGGCGAAACTGCCGGCCGGCGAGCAACGCAGACTGTTGGAGGAAAATGACAGTTGGGTAGGTGCGCTGGAGTTTGGCTATCTGGATGCGGTCAAGGAACTACAGACACTCGGCTTTTCATTGGAGGGCAAAGACGGCGGTGCGACGGCGTTGCATGCCGCGGTGGCGAGTGGGCGCGTGGACCATGTCGAATATGTGCTGACGCTCGGAATTTCTCCGAATGGAAGGAAAGCCGGGGCGACGGCGCTGGCGAGGGCCGCGGGCCAGAATTATCTGGAAATCATGGAACGGTTGCTGGCGCGTGGAGCCGAGGTCGACGCGATCTGCCCGCAGCTGCCGGACGTGACCTACTGGTTTAAACACGAGGTGACGGCGTTGGTGGCGGCGGTGATCAAAGGGGAACCCGAGGCGGTTGCGCTGCTCTTAAAACACGGAGCCAACCCGGCGGCGCTTGATAATCGGGCGATCCGTTGGGCGGATTTATTGGGCGACGAGGAGAGCTTTCGTATGTTGCGAAACGCGGGAGCGCCGGAGCCCGTCGCGTTTTCATTTCGCGACTGGCTTTCGGATGCGAAAGCGGTTCGAGGTGAACCGAAGCGAGGTGGGCGCGACGTGCTGGCAGACGACCTTACGATGATGCTGGCAAGTGCACCGACTGCGACGGGCGAGAAACCGACGGCGCTTACACGTCCGACGAAGTTGGCGATCGTGTCGCTTTCACCGGGGCTTGAAGGGGCGGAAGGGGTGTTGGCGACGCATCTGTCCGAGTTGGACGGGGCGACTTTGTTGGAGCGAACGGATGTCCGGCGCATCGTCCAAGAGCGGAAGTTGGAGCACGGGTTTGGAGGGCTTCCTTCCGAGAATAAGTCTTTCGGCAGCCTGCTCGGTGCGGATGCATTGGTGTTGCTGCAACTCAGCAAACAAGGGGATCAGACGATCCTTGAAACACGCGTGGTCGGCGTATCGACCGGTTTGGTGACATCGATGCAGCTTTCGGCATGGGACAAAAAATCATTGGAGTCGTGGGTCGATGCGACGGTGCGTCAATGCGCGGCGGACGTGTCTCGGATTTTCACGGCCCCACGGGACGTGAAGCTGGTCACGGTGATGCCGCTGCTGGCTTCGACCAGCGGGATCGACGCCCGCGAAACAGAGAGCCGTCTGACGCTGTTGCTGGCCTCGCAGCTGGCGCGTTTGCCCGGTGTGTTTTTGCTGGAGAGGCGGGAATTGGATCGGCTGAGCGTCGAGGCGGGGGCGGCGGACAAGGCGCTCCTCAACAGCAGCTGGTTGATCTCGGGCTCGATCGAAGTGATGGGTGTGCAAGCCGGTCGTGAGGCGGAAAACAGCCTGAGTTTGAAGCTGGACTCAGGTCTGCGTGGTGCCGTTCAAAACGTGCGGATCTCGGGGGTGGCCCACGATCCGCAGGCGCTGGTGCGAGCGACGGTGAAGGAAATCGGCGAGGTGATGGCGGTGCAAACGGACATCCCGTGGGATCCGTTGTCGGAGGCGGGGGCTTACTTTGAAAAGGGAAGGGCGTTTGCGGAGCGCCGCATGTGGACCGAGGCGCAGGCGGCGACGGAAGCGGCATGGGCGCTGGGCTTGCAGACCGATGCCGTGGCGCGGCAGCGGGTGTATACGAGAGCAAAGCGGGCGTTGTTTGCGGCGAACCGGGTCAAGGGAAAGCGGCGCGGGCCGATTTGGGTGAAGGATTTTACAGGAAACCAGCGCGGGGTGACCAAGGGCGTGACGATGAGAGATGTGATTATTGATCGTGCGCCGGTGATGGTTCACTCCGGAGACGACCGCGAGTTGTCGGTCGAAGATTATTTGGAGTTGTCCGGGGAGATGCTCGATCTGCTGGCCCGACGTTTGAGGGAAGGGGAGTTTAGCGAGAAGGATTTTCAGGCGTGGGTGGTGAGTCCGGTGTGGGACGCGGCGACGCTGCCGCTTCAGTTGGGCGAAGCATTGTCGTATCAGCACCACTACGACGCGGAATTTGGAGAGTTACGGGCGCGCTTGCTGGAGGTGAATGAGGCGGCGTTGCAGATGGCGAAGGAGCGCGGGTTTAAGACGGAGCAGCATACTCTGTGGGGACTGCGCTGCCGGTTGCTTTCATCGTGGTTGACTCGGGAGGCGCAGTTTCAAGACGAGATTCTGAAGGTGCTGCATGAAGCTCGGGAGGCGCGGCCGGCGGTGAGCGGGCATCCGGTTTGGGGAAGTGTTCACAAGAGCGGACAGGCTCAGATGGACGTGATTGGTGGGCGGGCTTCGCAAGCGTGGGTGAGACTGGCGCGGAACCTGGTGAAATCGGACGATCTGGAGGAGCGCCTCTTGGGGCTCGCTTGGTTGTGCAAGGAAGTGCCGCCAGCGTCGGCGGAAGTCATCGGAAGGCGGGTGAAGCAGGTGTTTACAGCGGTGCTCGAACGGGATTACGCGTGGACGGGTTCAATTTGGGATATTGCCAATGATGTCAGCAGGGAGCCGGGCTCACTGGGCCGGGGATTACCCGCTGGTCCATGGTATGAAAACGCGTTGCGAGCTTCGATAGGATCGCAAGTTAAGATCTCGATCGCTGAGGGATATTGGGACGTATCTCTCTCGAAAGGACTACGGCACTTACCTGAGGAACGTGCTTTCAAGCTGGCGAGTTTTGAACGGAAAACAGCGTTGATGAAGGCGCACGGCGGTTCGTGTCTGCTCCGATCTTACGGGGACAGCGATGAATTATCGGATGAGGAACTGCAGAGATTGTTTACTGCGATCCGGAAGGCGGCTCCGTTGATTGATGCAGTCGTGAAACTTCACCCAGAAGCACGAAACTATTACATGGAGCCGGGAAGATGGATCGGGTGGTTTACGGACGAAGTGGCTGATCGCAATTTCGCTGAACGTCTCGCCCGCACATCGCCACTTAAGTTTGGGACGCCGCGTTGGTTATTCCCTGAAGAAAACGATGCGCAGATTCAGACTCTCGCGATACGCGGGAATCGGATCGATGGTTTTGGTTATCGGGCTGACGGGGATATTTGGTGGAAAGCGTGTTCGGAGCGGGGGGATGCTACGTTTTTCCGTTTTTCACCCGACGGCGAGGTGATCGATGGGATTGTGCATCTAAGGGAAGCCAAAGATGGTGCCTTTTACCTCGGCGAGGCGTCGAACCGAAGTGTGAATGGCGGCGTTGATGTGACGGAGCATTATCTCGCCGTGCAGGCGCGGGATGTCAGCCGGCGGGGAAGGCCGCGTTTTAACGATTGTGTGCGGTTATATGATCGGCTCGCAGGAGAGTGGACGACTCTGATCTCGCCGTTTCCTACTAACATGATTTGTGACATCAGGATTTTGAGCGGGAACGTATATTTTTCGTTTTTGTATAATTCCGAGGTCGAAAAAACGGAGGTGATGGGGCTGTCGGATTTCGCACGCCGAGGTGAACCGACTTGGGGGATCGCCGAATACGATATTTCGGAGAAGTCCTACCGTCTTCTGGCCAGCAGTCGGCGAGATCCGGCAGAGTCGCCGTGGGATGGCGGCGGGAAAGAATACAGGGACCTGATCAGGGTATCCTCGACCACGCTGGCTGTCGGTGGGATGCCCGGATGGGTTTATGACCTAGCGGAACGAGTTTGGCGCAAGAGCACGTCGGATGACGTGAGCGAGATGAAAAAGGCGAGTGCGCCGCTTTTGGAGATCGAAGCGGGCGGGGGTGTTTGGGTCCACATGCGCTCAGGCGGCGAGAAGATCGTTTTTTCGCCGAAGAATCGGAATTCGGGGAAGACGCCGATATGGATAAAGATTCCAGTGGAGCTGGATATGCGCACGGCAGGGGAAGGCGTTGATCAGGCCTTGGTGCGCCGAGTGGGCGAGGTGCGGGGCTACAGGTATCACGGCACGCCCCACGGTATCGCGCTTTCGGGAGACGGTTTCTATGCATGGGTGCCTCTCAGCGAGGTCAAGCCGGTGCTGGAAGAGGCGGTGCGGCGGCTGACTGAATAAGCCGATCACCGGTGGAGCCGCTCTGTAAACAGACCCAAAAAAAGGCCTCAATGTATGAGGCCTTTTTGGGGTGGCACGGATGCGTCGGCGGGTGGTAATCCCCGGAGATTACTTTTTGAACTTGGATTCGATCAGCGTGCGGAGGGCGGTGTGGAGGTCTTCGTTTTCGAGTTTGTTGAGGACTTCCTCGAAGAAGGCGAAGACGAGCATCTGTTTCGCGGCTTGGGGTTTGATGCCTCGGGACTGAAGATAAAACTCCTGCTCGGGTTCGATGCGGGAACTGGTCGAACCGTGACTGCACTTCACGTCGTTCGCCTGAATCTCCAGACCGGGAAGGCTGTTGGCCTCGGCGTCGTCGGAGAGCATCAGGTTGCGGTTCTTCTGGTAGGCGTCGGTCTTCTGCGCGTCGGGTTCGACGACGATCAGGCCGGAGAAGATGGTCTTCGCCGTGTCGAGGAGCGCGTTTTTGTAGAGCAGGTTCGACGTGGTGTTCGGCGAGACATGCGTCTGGAGCGTGCGTTGGTCGAACTCCTGAGCGCCGTTGGCGACGGTGACGGCGAGCATCTCGGAGTGCGCTCCGGGGCCGAGGAGACGGCTGTGCGACTCGTGGCGCGCCTGGCGTCCGCCGAGGTGGACGTTGAGCGAGAGGACCTTCGCGTCGCGCTCGACGACGATGGAATTGGTTTGGAAGGCGAGGGTGTCGCGGGACCAGTTTTGCGCGCCGACATAGACGAGTTGCGAGCCGGGACCGGCGTGGAGGTCGTTGACTCCGGAGGCGAGGTGGCGGCCGTTATCGGCGGAGACGAAGAACTCGACGAGGGTGGCCTTGGCGTTGTCACCGAGGATGACGATCGTGTGCGGGAAGGTGGCCTTGTTGGCGCCGGAGAGGGTGTGCTGGACGACGAACGGCTCGGCAATCTCGACCCCCTTGGGAACGAAGAGAAACGCGCCGGAGCCGGTGAAGGCGGTGTTGAGGGCGACGAATTTTTCGCTGCCGAGATTCGCGGGGAGCTTTTGAAAATACTCGCGGACGAGATCGCCGTGGCTCCGCAGGGCTTCGTCGAGCGGGGCGAAGATCACGCCCTTGGCGAGCAAGTCGGAGGGGACGGCGCTGCGGGCGACGAGCTGGCGGTTGGAGAAGATGATCTCGGCCGCATGGGGGAACGCGGAGAGATTCGGGATGTGTTGCGAGGCGTCCTCGGGGAGTTCGAAGCCTTCGAGGTCGAGGGTGTTGAGGTTGCTGAAACGCCAGGTTTCGTCGGTGCGGGCCGGGCTGGGCAACGTGTTGAACTGGTTCCAGGCGGCGGCCTTGGCCTCAAGCCACCACGCGGGCAGGTAGCTGCGCTGGGAGAGGTGCTGTTCGAAGCGGGCGGAGGAGAGGCCCTCGGTGGGCGAAGGGGAGAGGGAGGAGACGGACATGTTTCTGAATTCGGAATTTTTAAACCACGGAGGGCACGGAGATCACGGAGGCGGAGGTTTGGGCTCCGTGAACTCCGTGTTCTCCGTGGTTAATATTCGGTCTGGATCAACCGACGGATCCTTCCATTTCGAGGTCGATGAGGCGTTTGAGTTCGACGCTGTATTCCATGGGGAATTGGCGGACGAGGTCGTTGACGAAGCCGTTCACCGCGAGGCTCATCGCCTGCGCTTCGGTGAGGCCGCGCTGCTGCATGTAGAAGATCTGCTCTTCATTGACCTTGGAGACGCTGGCCTCGTGCTGAACGGCGTGCGTGTCGCCGCGCACGGTGATGGCGGGATAGGTGTCGGTGCGGCTGTTGGTGTTGATCAGCAGCGCGTCGCACTCGGTGTTGTTTTTGCAACCCTTGAGGTGCTTTGGGATGTGGACCTGTCCGCGGTAGGTGGAGCGGCCCTGGCCGACCGAGATGGATTTGGCGACGATGACGGACGTGGTGTCATCGGCGGCGTGGATCATCTTGGCGCCGGTGTCCTGGTGCTGGCCGTCGTTGGCGAGCGCGATGGAGACGACTTCGCCGCGGGCGCGTTTGCCCTTCAGGACAACGCCAGGGTATTTCATGGTGAGGCGGCTGCCGATGTTGCAGTCGATCCACTTGATCTCGGCATCCTCGTGGGCGACGCCGCGCTTGGTGACGAGATTGAAGACATTGTTCGCCCAGTTCTGGACGGTGATGTATTGGATCTTGGCGCCCTTGAGGGCGACGAGCTCGACCACGGCGGAGTGGAGCGTGGAGGTGGAGAACTTGGGGGCGGTGCAGCCCTCCATGTAGACGACCTCGGAGCCCTCGTCGGCGATGATGAGGGTGCGCTCGAACTGGCCGAAGTTTTCGGCGTTGATGCGGAAGTAGGCCTGGAGGGGCTGGGCGACCTTCACGCCGGGCGGCACGTAGATGAAGGAGCCGCCGGAGAAGACCGCGCTGTTGAGGGCGGAGAACTTGTTGTCGCCGGTGGGGATGACCTTGCCGAAGAATTTTTTGAAGATCTCGGGATGCTCGCGGAGGGCTTCGGTCGAGTTGCAGAAGATGACGCCCTGCTTCGCGACGATGTCCTTGATATTTGAATACGCGGCTTCGGAGTCGAACTGGGCCTCGACGCCGGCGAGGAACTTGCGCTCCTGCTCGGGGATGCCGAGGCGCTCGAAGGTCTTTTTAATGTCGTCGGGCACCTCGTCCCACGTGCGCTTGGGCTTCTGACCCTGAGAGAGGTAATAGCGGATCTTGTCGAAATCGATGTTGTTGAGGTCCGTCGTGGCCCAGTGCGTGGGCATGGGCTTTTCGAGGAACGTCTTGAGGGCCTTGAGGCGGAACTCGAGGATCCATGGGGCCTCTTTTTTGACCGAGCTGATGTAGCGGACGGTGTTTTCGTTGAGGCCGGTGCCGGCGTCGAACTCGTAGTTGACGTCGTATTGGAAGTCGCCGACGGCCTGATCGATGCCGCCGACGGGATTGACGTCGGTGGTTTCGTCGGCGGGAGGAAGTGTGTCGGTGTTGGACATGGGAAGGAGCGGGTTGGGAATCGGATTTTAACGCAAGGACGCGAAGACGCTAAGGATGCAAAGAAGGAGTCGGGCTGTGTGCGGGAGGACGGTAGGTTCGCGAACTTTTCAACTTGGCGTCTTTGCGTTTTGGATCGGGCGATCGCCTAGACGGCGGCGAGCTCGGTTTTGACCCAGTCGTAGCCCTTGGCCTCGAGTTCGAGGGCGAGGTTTTTGTCACCGGATTTCACGATGCGACCGTCGTACATGACGTGCACGAAGTCGGGGACGATGTAGTCGAGGAGGCGCTGGTAGTGGGTGATGAGAAGAACGCCGAGTTTTTCACCGCGCATGGCGTTGACGCCTTCGGCGACGATCTTGAGGGCGTCGATGTCGAGGCCGGAGTCGGTCTCGTCCATGAGGGAGAAGGAAGGCTCAAGCATGGCCATCTGGAGGATCTCGCAGCGTTTCTTTTCGCCGCCGGAGAAACCCTCGTTGACGGAGCGGGAGGTGAACTTCCGGTCGATCTTGAGGAGGTCCATTTTGGAGTAGAGCCGCTTGTAGTAGCCGCTGGCATCGAGTTCCTCGCCCTCGGCCATGCGGGCCTGAACAGCGGCGCGGAGGAAGTTTGCGATGGAGACGCCGGGGATTTCGGACGGGTATTGGAACGCGAGGAAGAGGCCGGCGCGGGCGCGTTCGTCGGGTTCCATTTCGAGGATGGACTTTCCGTCGATGAGGACGTCGCCGCTGGTGATCACGTAGTCGGGGTGTCCGGCGATGGCCTTGGACAACGTGGATTTGCCGGTGCCGTTCGGGCCCATGATGGCGTGCACTTCGCCGGTCTTGATCGTCAGGGTGAGGCCTTTGACGATGGGCTTTTCAGGACTGTCGGCGAGGGCGACATGGAGGTCACGGATTTCGAGGGAGGACATGGTGATTGGAAAGTAGCGAGTGGTGAGTAGCGGGTAGCGAGTAGTCGGAATGATGGAAAATCGGAGTATTTAGCGGGAGTCGGGCATCTTGCCGCGGAAAGTGATCTCGATGGCGTTGGCGTTATAGCCGGGGGGGAGGATGGCCTTGATCTTGGCGAGGAGGTTTTCGGGCAACTCAATGTCGTGCGTGGTGCCGGTGGTCTCGTCGTGGAAGTGCGCGTGGGGGTGAAGGTTGGGGCAGTAACGGGTCGGGGCGCGCTCGAAATTGACCGCACGTACAAGGTTGCACTGCACCAAGGTTTCCAGGCAGTTGTACACGGTCGCGAGGGAAATGCCGGGGAGTTGCGTCTTAACGCGGGCGAAGACCTCGTCGGCGGTGGGATGGTTGCGCTTCGTCAGGAGAGCGTCGTACACGACCTCGCGCTGGGGGGTATTGCGCAAACCGCTATCGGCAAGCTTTTGCGCAAGGGCGTCGGAGTGAATCGCGTGGGTGGACATGAACGGAAATCGATGGACGGGACAAATGCCGGACGCGAAAACGAATTGGAATGATTCTAAGGTGCAAGACGAAATTGGAATAATTCTAAAGAAGGCTGGACGCCGCTGGAGGAGGGGGTGGTTGGTCAGCTCGACCGTAGGTCGAACGCTTCCCGGGTCGCGTCTTATAGGCGCGTCTCTCGGTGGCAGCCGGGGTAACGAGGTTGGTTGGACGACGGCTGAAGAAACCCAGCGTCGTTACCTCCGCTGCTGACTGAACCCGGACGGTCCGACCGTGGGATGAGGCCTACGGGCGCAGGACGTTGCGCAAGGTGGTCAGCAAGGTCTCGGCGGTGTACGGCTTGGGGATGAAGTGGGTCACACCGGCATCGGCGGCCTTGGCAACGTGATCGCTGGCGGAGAGCCCGCTGGCGGCGATGATCCGGACCTGCGGGTTGATCCGCATCAGGGCGCTGATGGTCGCGGGGCCGTCCATGATAGGCATGATCATGTCCGTGATCACCGCGGCGATGAGTGCGCGGTGTTGGGCGTAGAGAGCAATGGCTTCGGCACCGTCGCGGGCAACCAGCACCCGGTATCCGAATGCGTCCAGTGTCTGTTGCGTGATCGAAAGGACCGGGGGCTCATCGTCCACCACAAGGATGGTCTCGCCGTTGCCCCGGGGCAGGTCGGCCATGACCGCCGGGTTCGTCACGGACGCACGCAAACCCGGGTCGGCCGGGATGTGGACATTAAAGGTCGTTCCCTTGTTCAACTGGCTTCGGACGGTGATGAATCCGCCGTGACTTGTGACGATGGCGTGAGCGGTCGAGAGTCCGAGCCCGGTGCCCTTGCCGGTTTCCTTGGTGGTGAAAAACGGTTCGAAAATGCGGTTGATCTGGTCGGGGGGGATGCCGCAGCCGGTGTCGGCAATGCTCGCGCAGAGATAGCAGCCGGGTTTGGCTTCGCGGCTGGTGGCGGCGTATTGGTCGTCGATGGTGACGTTTTCGGCGGAGAGGGTGAGCGTGCCTCCGTGCGGCATAGCATCACGGGCGTTGACGACGAGATTGATCAACACCTGGTGGAGCTGGGTGGCGTCGCCGGTGACGGCCCAGAGGTCGCGGCGAAGAAGAACCTTCGTCTCGATGGAACGCGTGAACGTCTCGGTGGCGAACCGGGCGACGTCCTTGATGAGGTGTTCAACCTTGATCGCGACGCGATGACCGCCGTCCATGCCGCGGGCAAAGCTGAGGACCTGCCGGACGAGGTCGGCTCCACGACGGGCGCTTTGTTCAACTGTGGTGAGAAGCTTGCGCGCGCTCTCGTCGGTGGCGGTCATGCGCAGGAGTTCGACCGACATGAGGACCGGCGCGAGGACGTTGTTGAGATCGTGGGCGATGCCTCCGGCGAGGGTGCCGATGCTTTCCATGCGCTGGGCGCGCAAGTATTTATTGAGGAGTTTTTTGTGCTCGGAGACGTCGGTCATGGCACTGACCATGCGAATCGCTTTCCCTGCGGGATCGCGGAGCACGCGACCCCGATCTTGGATGACGGCGTAGGTGCCGTCCTTGCGGAGAAACTGGTATTCCTCGGTCCAAACCGCGGGGGACGGGATCTGGATTGCCTGGCGCACGGAGGTGGAAACCCGCTCGCGGTCGTCCGGATGGATGTGCTCGGTCCACCACGCGGCATCCGAAGAAACCTCGTCTGCGGAATAGCCGAAGAGCCGGCGAACACCCTCGCCCCACCAGATTTGATCGGAGATCAAATCCCAGTCCCGGACGGCATCGCTGGTGGCCCCGGAGATGAGCTGAAGCCGCTCCTCGCTGTGGCGCCGGTTTTCCTCGGAGGCAGCCAAGGCCGACTTGAGCCGTTCGCATTCGGCGATGAGCGAGGATGGGTCGCCGGATGCGGGTGCGGAGTCGGCCATGGGAGGAGGGATTAGGAGCCGTGTTCGGCGAGCCAACGCTCGGCTTCGATGGCGGCCTGGCAACCCAGACCGGCGGCGGTGATCGCCTG
>JANJTQ010000191.1 GCA_024711005.1 Opitutaceae bacterium
TTCAAGCGGGCGACGGATTGGCGGAGCAACTGGCAGTAGAGTTCAAAGCCCACGCCGACGATGTGACCGCTTTGCTGGGAGCCGAGAAGGTTGCCCGCACCGCGCAGTTCCAGGTCGCGCATCGCAATGCGGAAACCGGCGCCGAGTTGGTTGTGTGTGCGGAGCGCGTTCAGGCGTTCGCGAGTGAGCTCGACCAGGCGCGTGTGGCGGTGGAGGAGCAGGTAGGCGTAGGCCTGGTGCTTGAACCGGCCGACGCGTCCGCGGAGCTGATAAAGTTGCGAGAGGCCGAAGCGATCCGCGCCTTCGATGATGATTGTGTTGCAGTTGGGGATATCGAGACCGGTTTCGATGATCGTGGTGCAGACGAGCACTTGGAATTTACCCGCGACGAACTCGGTCATGACGCGTTCGAGTTCGTGCTCGTTCATCTGTCCGTGACCGATGCCGATGGAGACATCGGGCAACAATTCGCGCAGGCGGGCGGCGACGAGGTTGATCGTCTGCACGCGATTGTGCAGGTAGAACACCTGGCCGCCGCGGCGGAGTTCGTGACGCACGGCATCGACCACGAGTTTGTCGTCGTAGGTTTTGACGATGGTTTGGATGGGGTGGCGGTTGACGGGCGCGGTCTCGATCACGCTCATGTCGCGAGCGCCGGTCATCGCCATGTAGAGCGTGCGCGGAATCGGCGTGGCGGACATCGAGAGGATGTCCACGGTGGCGCGCATGCCCTTGAGGCGTTCCTTGTGTTTCACGCCGAAGCGTTGCTCCTCGTCGACGATGACAAGGCCGAGGTCTTTGAACGCGACGTCGGCGCCGAGCAGGCGGTGGGTGCCGATGAGGATGTCGACCTGGCCGGCGGCGGTGGCGTTGAGGATGCGCGTGGTTTCGGCCTTGGTGCGGAAGCGGCTCACCATCTCGACGGCGATGGGGTAGCTGGCCATGCGTTCGCGAAACGTGTTGAGGTGCTGCTGGGCGAGGATCGTGGTGGGGACGAGGATGGCGACCTGCTTTCCGCCCTGCACGACCTTGAAGGCGGCGCGGATGGCGACCTCGGTCTTGCCGAAGCCGACGTCGCCGCAGATGAGGCGGTCCATCGGGCGTTCGCGTTCGAGGTCGGCCTTGGTTTCCTCGATGGCCTTCAGCTGGTCCTTGGTTTCGGTGAACGGGAAGGAGCCCTCGAATTCCTTCTGCCAGTCGTTGTCCGGCGGGAAGCCGTAGCCGGGCCGGGCTTCGCGCTGGGCTTGGATTTTGAGCAGGTCGGCGGCGAGATCGATGGTGGCGCGCTCGGCGGCCTGGCGGGTCTTTTCCCAGCGACCGGAGCCGATCTTGCCAAGTTGCGGTTTGGTTTTGCCGAGACCGACATAGCGGCTGATGAGGTGCGATTCCTGAAGGGGAACGTGAAGGGTGACGCCGTCGTCGAATTCCAGGGAGATGACCTCGCGCAGGCCGTCGCGTGTATCCAGTTTGGTGAGACCGCGGTAAAGGGCGATGCCGTGCTGGAGGTGGACGACGAAATCGCCTTCGACGAGTTCGGAGAAATCAAGGAGCTGGTCGACCTGCGCGCGGGCGACGAGGGCGCGCTGCGGGCTGTTGACGCGACGCGTGCGCTGGCGACCGAAGAGTTCGGTTTCGGTGACGAGGACGAGTCCGCCGATTTCGCCGAGCTTGCGTTTGGGGAGCGTGGACCAAAGCAGGCCGGCGCCGGCGCGGTAGGTGCAGCGAAAACCCTCGTTGAGCGTGCCGTGGATCCAGAGCGGTTGCAGGCCCTTGAAGCGGGGATCGGCGGCGAGGATTTCGCGGACGCGTTGCTCCTCGCCTTCCTTGGAGACGACGAAGGCGAGTCCGTAGCCGTCTTTTTTCCAGACGACGAGTTGTTGGAGAAAGGCGCCGCGGGCATCCTCCTCGGCGGAGAGCCGTTCCTGAGCGACGAGATCGTCGGACGGATAGCTCCGGTGATGGGCGAGGCTTTCGGTGTCCCAAGTGGTCTCGGTGACGCCCTCGCCGTCGAAGAGCGCGGCGGCTTCGTCGATGTCGGCGAGGCCGAAGGCGGCGGCGGATTTTTTAAGGATGGGGGAGAGCCCGTCGAAACCTTCGCGGGCGAAGGAGGAGAATTCTTCGTCGAGCGCGGCGGGTTCGACGAAAACGAGGTGGGTGTGGGGCGAGAGGTAGTCGGCGAGGCCGGTGCTGGAGGTGCCGAGTTTGAGGCGAGGGGAGGCGGAGAGGATGACCGTGTCGACCTGTTCGCCGGAGCGTTGGGTGACCGGATCGAAGACGCGGATGTCCTCGATTTCATCGCCGAAGAAATCGAGGCGGTAAGGGTGGGGGGCGGTGATCGGGTAAACGTCGATGATGCCGCCGCGGATGGCGTAGTGGCCGGGTGCTTCGCAGACCGCCTCGGAGTCGTAGTCGAGGGAGCCGAGGGTTTCGAGAAGGCTCTGGAACGGCTGGGTCTGTCCGCGCGTGAGGGTGATTTCGCGGCGGGAAAATTCCTCAAGCGCGGGGACGGGTTGAAGCAGCGCGGCGGGGGTGGTGAGGACGATCAGGGAATTCTGAGGGATGAGACCGGAGACCTGAGGGGTGCCGCGGACGGCGCGGAGGCGGGAGAGGACGGTGGTGCGATCGGCGGAGGCGGCGAAGGCTTCGCGCATGTCGCGGCTGTGGGGCATCGACTCGGGGAAGACGAGGGTCTCCAGCGAGGCGGGGTTGCCACCGGCGGAGCGGTGGAAGAACGCGATGTCCTCGGCGAGTTGTTCGGCGAGTTTGAGTTCCTCGGCGAGGACCAGCCAGACGGGCGAGGGATGTCCGCGGGTAAGCTCGGCGACGACCGCGCCGCGGGCGGGCGGGCAGACGCCGGTGAGCTTGAGGCGTGGAGGCGAGTCGAGGGCGGACATGGAGGGTGGAGAACGGAGTTTTAACGCAAAGACGCCAAGACGCAAAGGGGCCGGAGCGGGAGGTACGGGAAAATCGTTCTTGTTCTCTTACGCTTACTCGTTCTCGGCCTTAAACGAATTTGGAGAACGAGAACGAGTAGGAGAACGAGAACGAACCCGAGGCGGAATCGCCTGCAAGCAGGCTCCTACATTTCGGAGGCCAAAGCGGCGCGGGCGGCGGCTTCTTCGGCGAGTTTTTTAGAGGTGCCGGTGCCGGTGCCGAGGAGACGGTCGGCGAGGAACACGTTCGAGGTGTATTCCTTGGCATGATCGGCGCCACCGCTGTGCACGGTCTCGTAGCGCAAGGCGCCGGTGCCATGGACAGGTTGCACGCGTTCCTGCAGGCGGCCCTTGGGATTGGCCTCTTCGATTTTGAGGCTGGCGAGGCGTGTCTCCAACGCTCCGTAGCTCCGGTGAATGAAGTCCTGCGCGGCAGGCAGGCCGGCATCCAGGAAGATGGAACCGACCACGGCTTCGTAGGCGTCGCCGGCGACGGTGGGAGAACCGCCGGTTTTTTGCTCGGCGGCGCAGAGACGCAGGTGGGCGGGGATGTCGAGTTCGCGGGCGAGGCCGCCGAGGAAGACGCCGTTCGTAAGGGCGACGCGCAGGCGGCTGAGTTCGCCTTCGCGTTCGGTGGGGCGGAGCTGAAAAAGCGCGGAGGTGACCACGAACTGAATGATGGCGTCGCCGAGAAATTCGAGGCGTTGGTAATGGTCGCCCTCGTCCGGGTGCTCGTTGGTGTAGCCGGGATGGGTGAGCGCCTGGAGGAGCAACGCGGGTTCTCGGAACGTGTGGCCGAGGCGGAACTGAAGGGCGTCGAGCGGAGTGTTCATGAACTGGCGCTGGCGTAGCGGCGGAGACCGCGGTTGAAGACCCACATGGCGAAGGAGAGCCAGATCAATGCGATCGAAACGATCCAGAGCACGTTGAGCGGATTGAAGCCGTGAATGAGGGTGTCCGCGGGGACGTTGCTCACCACGACCGCTGGGATCAGCCAGACAAAGATGACGTGGGTGAGGCCTTTGAATGCCTGGCGCGGGAGGCGGGAGAACTCCATCAACGTGAAGTAGCTGCCCTCGATGCCTTGGGCGGCGCCGAGCCAGAAGGTGAGCGATACCGTGATCAGGAGAACGCTGTAGTGGATGATGACCCCGCAGAAAATCATCAACGCGTAGAGCGAAACCCCGGCGAGCGACGGCACGATGGCCAACTGGCGCAAGGCGTAGACGATGACCGCCACGGCGACCACGGCGTTGACGAGCCCGTCGAGGTCGAGCTTGCGCGTGGAGACCATGACGAGCGGGTTGCCGGGCTGGGCGAGGAAGAAGTCGAAGTGCCCGGTGCGGATATTGCGGGCCATCTCGAAGAGGTTGGTCCACACGAAGCCCATGATGAAGCGCTGCACGAGCATGGAGCTGCCGACGAGGAGGAGCATCTCGTATTTGCTCCAGCCGGCGATCGAGTCGGTGTGGTTGTAGATGACGGCGACGAGCAGGATGTTCACGGCCATCCAGAAGAACTCGACGAGCGACCACATGATGAAATCGAAACGGAACATCATCGTGCGCACGACCGAGTAGCGGGCGCAGGCAAGCCAGATGCGAAGGTAGTCGATGGGTTTCACGGGAGGGTTTTTGGGAATCGTTCTCGTTCCTCTTACTCGTTCTCGTTCTCTAAACAACGTCCGGATTTTGAGAACGAGTAAGAGAACGAAGAACGAGAACGAGATTTTAGCCGCCCACGGCGGTGTGGCGGCGGAGGCCGCGGACCCAGAGGAGTTGTGCGAGTCCGAGCAGGGCGACGACCCAAAAGGCTTGGATCCCGAGGCCGCTCAACGCGGACGCCTCGTCGAGGCGCCCGGTGAAAATCGCGGTGGGAAAATACATTTGGTAATAATACGGCAGCCACTGCGAGATGCGGAAAAACCAGGCGGGCATCAGGTCGAGCGGGAAGATTTGTCCGCCGAGCATGGTCTCGATGGCGAGCGAGAGGATGATGAACGACTGGATTTCGAGGAACCAGAACGTCAGGAGTCCGAAGATGTAGGCGATGGTGAACTGGATCAGCGCCGCCATGATCATGGCGGGCAGGCCGAGTGTGAGTCGCCAGAGCTCGTCGGGAATGACGATGTGGTCTTTGATGAGAGGCAGCGCGATGAAGAGCGGAACGAGAACGAGGAGTCCGGAGACCAGGCGTGCGGCGAGGAAAACGCTGAACCGGTAGACGTAGTAGTTGATCGGCTTCAGCAGGAACTGGTTGATGAGTCCGTTGCGGATGTCCTCGCTGATCTGGTAGTCCTCGTTGAAGGCGCCGATGAAGAACTGCATCATCAGAATGACGATGAAGTAGGTGAGCGTCTGGCTGAGATCGAAGCCGCCGATCTCGGTCTTACCCTGGTAGGCCGCGCCCCAGAGAATGAAAACGAACGCGAGATGGAAGAGGGAGAAAATCGCGCGAATGCCGAAATTCCACCGGTAAACGATGTTGCTCTGAAGCCCGACGAGGAAGGCGTGCCGGTATTTGGCGAACGTACGCATGGATCAGAAATCGTTCTCGTACTCTTACTCGTTCTCGGCCCTAAATAAACCTCGAGAACGAGAACGAGTAAGAGAATGAGAACGAAGCGAACTCGGTCACTTCAGCCCGAAACGGGCGATGAGCTCCTTGGCGAGGTTCTTGTAGGCGGTGGAGCCGGGGGAGAGCGGATCGTAGTCGAAGATCGTTTTGCCGAAGCTGGGGGCCTCGCTGAGGCGTATGGTGCGGGGAATGACGGTCTTGAAGATCTTCTCGGGCAGGTGTGTTTTTACTTCTTCGACGACCTGGCGGGAGAGGTTGGTGCGGATGTCGAACATGGTCATGATGACGCCGCCGAGTTCGAGGCCGTCATTGATGCCGGCGTTCTTGATGCGGTCGACGTTGCGCAGAATCTGGCCGAGGCCCTCGAGCGCCATGTACTCGCACTGGAGCGCGATGAGCAGGTAGTCGGCGGCGGCGAGGCTGTTCATCGACAGCATGCCCATCGAAGGGGGGCAATCGATGATGATGGCGCGGAAGCCGCCGGCGGCCTTGAGGGGTGCGAGAACGTTGCGCAGCTTGGACAGGTAGTTTTCGGACTGGGCGAGCTCTATCTCGGCGGCGGCCAGGTCTTCCTCGGAAGGAATGAGGGCGAGATGTTCGTATCGGGTGGGCGTGACCATTTCCAATGCGGTGCCCTCGCCGTGGAGCGGGCCGTAGAGACTGCGACCGGCTTGTTTTTCGACGCCGATGGCGCTGGTGGCGTTGGCCTGCGGGTCGAGATCGATGAGAAGCGTGTGAATCTTCTTGTCGGCGAGCGCGGCGGCGAGATTGACGGCGGTGGTGGTTTTGCCGACGCCACCCTTTTGGTTGGCGATGGTGAAGACGAGAGACGACATGGTGGTAGTGACCAATGACCAATGACGAATGCCCAATGGGCAAGACCGGAAGCCGGGCGCCTGAAAGGAGTCGTGGGGTTTCGCATGTTTCCATTCGGCCCAACTCCACACCCCTGGTGTTCTCCGTGTTGTCTTGGACAACAAAAAACCGCCCGTCGGAAAGGACGGGCGGTTTGATGGCGAAATTTGGAGGCGCGAGCCGGAATCGAACCGGCGGTAGAGCTTTTGCAGAGCTCGGCCTTACCACTTGGCTATCGCGCCTTGACTGAAGGAGGGCGGAACTTGGGTGAAAAATCCGGCCTCGGCAAGAACGGAAAATCAACCGGTCTGTTTCGATCCGAGGCGCGCTTGCCGGAGGCGGGGTTTTCTCTGGCCACCCTCAATCCTGCCTCGTGACCTCGGCTGCCACGTTCGACGGGATCGTTGGCCGAGCCTTCTGTCTCAACGGTTGATCGGGGCCTGCCGGGAAGGGGCGGTTTCGAAAGGGGATGAGCTGTGGCCGATTTCGTAGTCGGCGAGAATGTTGAAGGAGAAAACCGATCCTTCATTCATGCGACTTTCGACGGAGATCTCTCCGCCCATTCGCTCGCAGAGGCGTTTCGCGATGATCAATCCCAGTCCCGTGCCCCCGCGACGACGTTTGGCCGAGGTGTCCACTTGGCTGAAGGGCCGGAAAAGCTGGTTGATCTTGTCCGCCGGGATGCCGATGCCGGTGTCACGAACGATAAATTGGAGGCGCACAGCGCGGTTGAATCCGCCGTTCAGGACTTCCAAGGGAGTGGCGGAGACGGAGATCGTGATTCCGCCTTTCTCGGTGAACTTGATGGCGTTGCCGACCAGGTTGCTGAGAATCTGGCGGAGCCGGTTGTGGTCGCTGTTGACCAGTTGGGGGACTCCGGGGGCAATCGACGTGGTGATCGTGAGGCCGGCCTCGTGGGCCCGGGCGCCGAAGAGGGCGCCGATCTCCTCGATGCAATCGTTTAAGGCGAACGGGGCGTGTTCGATCTCGATTTTACCGGCTTCAATCTTCGAGAGGTCGAGGATGTCGCTGATCAGCGTCTCCAGCGTGTGGCCGCTGCTGGTGATCATGTCCACGTACGAGCGCTGTTCCGCGGTGAGCGTCGTATCGCGCAGAAGTTTCGCGAAGCCGATGACACCGTTGATGGGTGTGCGGATCTCGTGACTGACGATGGCGAGGAATTCGGTTTTGGCGCGATCGGCGGATTCGGCGGCTTCCTTGGCGGCGAGCAAGGCGAACTCGGCTCCCTTGCGTGCGGTGACGTCATGACCGACGGCCTGATATTCGACGACCTCGCCACTGGAATCCTTGATGGCGCGGTGTGTCCACGAGTGAATGACCCCGGTCTGGTTGGCGTCGGTGGAGGTGAGCTCGAAAATGGCGGCTTCGGGAATGGGAGCGGGCGACGGCTTGATCAGTCCTGCAGTGACCAAGAGGCAGCGGTGGCCGAGCAACTCGAGGCGTTTGAGACCAAAGAACCGGGCATAAGCGCCGTTTACGAAGGTGAGGTGGCCGTCGGCCGTATAGCGGCAGATCAGGTCGGACTGGTCCTCGACCACGGCGCGGTAACTTGCTTCGAGTTTCTGCAGGGATTGGGCCATGCGCTCGATCTTGCGGGCAAGTCCGATCACCTCGTCGTGTATTTCGTCGTGGTCGGTGCTGGGGATATGGGCTTCGGGGTGCCGTGTGATGGTGCGGATTCGCTCCATGAGCGAGCGGTCCCAAACGTAGCCTCCGAGCACGAGCAGGACACAGCCGATGATTGCGAGGCAGAGAATGTAATACTCGGGCGAGATTTCGGCGCCGGTGATCACCGTCGGGATGATGATCGCGGCCAGTGCAGCCAACAGAGACGCTGCGAGGGCGAAAATCAGCGCGGATTTTCTACGCTGGACTGAACTCATGGGCTCATCACTGGCAAAGGAGGGGGGGGGAGTCTATGCCAAAGAGCGGGTCTTCGGGGAGAGTAGGACCATGTGGCCGCGAGGCATCGTCGGATCAGTTTAATCGGCCCGGAAACGTGAGTTCGGCAACGGCGGATTTGTCGAGGTCGCCGCGTCCGAGGGCGACGAGCCGGTCGTATTGGAGTTTGGTGGCGGCGGCCAGCGGCAGGCTGAGTCCGGCTTCGGCTCCGAGAGCCCACGCGATCGACGAGTCCTTGGCGGCATGGGCGCTTGAGAAATAGCAGTCGTGGGCGCGATTTTGCATGTCTTCCCCATCGGTTTTGAGAACTTGGGAATTGGCGCCGGTCTGGGCGAAGACTTCGCGCAGCATGTTGAGATCGAGGCCGAGCGCATGTCCGAGGCCGAGTCCCTCGGCGAGCGCGGCGGTGTTGATGTTCATGACCATGTTGACGAGCGCCTTGACCTGCGCGGCCTGGCCGGCGGGACCGATGTAGCGGAGAGCGTTGCTCAGGTCGCGCAAAACGGGTTCGAGTCGATCGAACGTGGTCCGTTCGCCGGCGCACATGAGGTAGAGCGTGCCGTTGCGAGCCTGGGGAATGGAGGACGCCATGCAGGCTTCAAGGCAGGCGGCGCCGGCTTCGTGCGCACGGAGGGCGGTCTCGATATGGATTTTGGGCGTGAGGGTGGCGCAATTGACGAACGTCCTGCCTTGCGCGCCGATGAGCAGCGAGTCCCCGGCGGACGGAGGTTTGAAGATGCCGAGTTGGGCCGTGTCGTCGGTGACGACGGTGAAGATGATGCCGGCCGACGCGGTGACCTCGGCAAGGGTGGTGGCGTGACGTGCGTCGAGCTCGGCGGCAAGAGAGGAGGCGGACGGAGCGTGGACGTCGTAAACGGCGGCGATGGTGTGACCGCAGTCCTTCAGGCGGCGGGCCATGTTCGCGCCCATGCGACCGACTCCGACAAAGGCGATGGTTTCAGGCATTGGGGAAAAGTGTGGGGCTGACGGCTTGGCCAAACGATGCAGCCGAACCGCCGAGGTAGCGTATCGGCTGGGACTGCTGGACAGGATCTAGTGTAGTGTCCCGTAATTAGATCGTCATAAGCGGCGGGGCCCCAGGATGGCGGGATG
>JANJTQ010000197.1 GCA_024711005.1 Opitutaceae bacterium
ACCGAGGCGGAGGTGGGCCAGCGGCCCATGCCGCCGAGGGCAACGCCGGCCCAGCTTGGTTTCCTTCTCACCCGCAGGGCGCAAGCAGAGCGTCGGGTTATTTTGAAGACAGCGCCTAGCTCTCGACTGAAACTTTACGGCTAAGGCGTGAAGTCCCGCCAGTGCGCGTCGGCGCGCCCGGGACACGGCACCCACACGAACAAGTCCGGGGCGTCGAGGTATTGCCGCCAGATCGGGATGCCGGGGCGGAGCCCGAGCTGCGTGTAGTCGCCGGGGGATTTTTCCACGAGGGGACGTCGCACCGGGTAACCCGGGTTGGCGTCCCACTCGAGGACGTCTCCCGCGAGACGCGGGAACCAGGCGAGGCCGCCGTGGGCGCGAACATCACGATAATCGAAACCGTAGTCGCGCACGCACCACGCTCCGAAGGTCAGCGGCTGGCGCGGGTCGGCGCTGATGGTGGCGTGGGCCCAACCGGGCGGGACGACAACGATCTCGCCGGGACCGGCTTCCACGGCAAAACAACGGCCGGGATCATCGTTCGCCGTCTCCTGCATGAGGATGACGGCGCGGCCGGCCCAGATCTCGTAGACTTCGGCGGTGGAGCGGCCGCAACTCGCGCTCACGGCATGAATGTGGCCCTGCGAGCGCACGGGCTCCTCGCCAAGGCGGCCCGCCGCGTAGGTGACGACACCAAACAGCAGGTTGCGCGCAAGCAGGTCGGCGCGGCGGTCCTCGGTGCCGACATCCATGGCGATGGCGTAGACGATCTCGGGGCCGGCGCAGCGCGGATCGCGCAGGCTGGGGCGAATGGCGTCGAGACGACGCAGCTCGCAGACGGGGCCGAAGACGTCCGATCCGTAGACGAAGCCAAGCGGGTCGGTGGTGGGCCGGATGGCGAAACCCGGATCAATGGGCGGGACGGCGTCGGCGCTCATGGTTGGGTGCGGACGAAGGCCTTGAGAGTCGCGAGTTCGCCGGCGTCGGGCCGGGTCGGCCGGACCACGTAAGGGCCCACGGCGGCGGGAATGATAAAGGTCTCCGCGTAGTGAACGACGAACGGCTCGAAGGCGCCGGAGGGGCTCTCGACCACGGCCTCCGCGCCTTGGACGAGGTTGAGCACGTGGACGCCTCCGGTCGCGGAGCCGCCGGTGTCGTGGACGACGGGACCGGTGAACCAATGGCGACGGGTCTCGATGAACTCGGCGGGATGCAAGCCGGTGCGCTCCTCGCGCCAGCCGGGGCCGGAGGCGACGGGGCGGACGGCGTTGACAAGGTGCTCGCGCGCATAGCTCTCGTCACGCGTCCAATCGACCACCCGGGCGCCGCGCTCGAGGTTGAGCGGGCGGGGCTTGCCGTCGAGTCCGAGGCGGTTCCAGTCCCACAGTTTGAACGTGAAGATGTAGGGCGTGGCGCTGATCTCGAGCACCATGGAGTTGGCGCCGGAGCAGTGAAGGGTACCGGCGGGAATGAGAAAGTGATCGTGTTTGCGAGCCGGGAAACGCGCCGCGTGGCGGTCGGCATCGAAGGGTTTTTCTCCGCGTTGGGCGGTGTGGAGATCGGCGAACATCTCGGCGGGCTTCGTGCCGTCCTTGCAGCCGAGATAGACGACCGCGCCGGGTTCGGCATCGAGGATGTAGTAACTCTCGTCCTGGGTGTAGGGCAGGCCGAAGTGTTCGCGGGCGTATTCGGCAATTGGATGCACCTGAAACGAGAGGTTGCCGCCGCCCATGGTGTCGAGAAAGTCGAAGCGGATGGGAAACTCGGGGCCGAAGCGTCCGTAAACCGGCTCGCCGAGCAGTTCGCGCGGACGGTTGAAGACCAGGTTGATCGAGGGGATTTCCACGCGCACGCAGCCGGAGAATTCAAGAAAGAGCGAGTTCTCCTCGGGCACGCAGTCGAAACACCAGGCGTAGTTGGGCGGGCCATCGGGGAGGTCGCAGACCTTGCGCATCCACAGGCCTCCCCACGGGCCGGGGTCGAACAACGGCACGACGCGGAAGGGACGCGCCACGGTCTGGCGGAGGCCGTCGCGGAGGGCTTCGCCCGTGACGAGGCGCGGGTCGCCGGGCACGGTGGTGTCGAGCAGGAAGTCCCAGCGGCCGAGGGTGGCCTGCTTGAGTTTGTCGCAGACGCGCCAGTCGATGAAGAAACTGCGCTTGTACTGGAGCGAGGCCTTCAACCGGCGGTTTTCGACCCCGAGATTGGAAACCTCGTCGCGGCGCTGGCGCAACTGAGCCTCCCAGCGAGGCATGTCCGCGTGGATGACGAGGTCGGGCTCGCAACACAGGAGGGCGGCGGGGCCGAGCACGACGACCACTCCGGTGGCGACCGCGTCGATGCGCGTGCGGAGGGCGGAGCGTTTTACGGGGTCGAGGAAATCATCGAGCACGAGGCGGGTGAGGCGGCCGAACACCGGATCGTCGCCGCCGAGGTCGGGGGCGACGACGTCGTCAATCTCGGCGGGAGTTTTGAAGGCCTCGGCACTGCGGAAAAAATGGCGGGGTGCGAGGATGCGGAGCGCATCGACGATCTCGTCTTGAAAGACCTCCGGGTAGCACTCGATGGCGACGACCACGCGGGAGCGGGCGGCGGTCAGGGATGTAATTGAACCGCTGATACGCGCGCATACGGCCGGCCAGCCGCGCACGGCGGCGCCGATGTGGCCGGCGACGGGAACCACGGGCTGTTTGTCGTAATTGGGTCGGCGAAGGCCGAGGGATGCGAGTGGGTCGGAAGGATTCATGAGTCAGAGGCGGCGAAGGAGGGAAGCGGCTGGGCGCGGATGAGTCCGGTGAGGCGTTGATGCCAGGCAATATCGTCCCACATGCCGTGAAACTGGGGACCGCAGAAATTGCTGGTGGCGATGGCCGCCCAGGCGCCGGTCGAGACCGCGTGTTCCACTCCGATGGCCGTGAGTTCCTTGACCCAACCCCAGTCGAGCAGGG
>JANJTQ010000200.1 GCA_024711005.1 Opitutaceae bacterium
GGGAAAAAGTTGTGGTGTTCTGCCACTTCATTCGCACCGGTTATGCCCTGCGGCGGGCAATCTCCGGCCGGATCAAGGAGACAATCGCGGCAGAGGCAGCCGCCAAACTCGGGCTGACTCCGGAAAAAGCATTCCATGAGCTGGAGAGCATAGGTCTGCGATTCTTCGATGCCGACAGCCATGCGCGGTCCGAGATCGAAACCCAAGTCACTCAACTGCTCCAGAAGCACGAGAAACTTCATGTTCATGCCGCAAACGTGCAGGAAGTCGTGCGGCGATTCCTGCGCACGCCTTCGTTTCTGGTGCGTTTTTTCCCATTGGAGAAAACGCAACGCCTGACAGCCGAATCCATCCGGGCTGCGTTTCAGACAAAAGACTCATCGGGCATCAGTCTCACCGGGATGCTAGAGCATTTTTTCGAGTTTCTGGACGTGCGGTGCAGCGACCAAGCGCGTGACGAAATTCTCGCGGCGGTGAATAGCATGCAGACGGGAAGCATCGCGGATCGCGATGCGCTAAACTCTTTCGAGCCCGATGAGCTAGATGAACGCTCTGAAGAATCCCTTATGGCGAACGTGCGCCTCGTGAACGGCACGACGAAGCAATCAACACGACAGCGTCTAATGCTCACCTTCAACAGTCCGTTTTTCCCGGAAGTTCTCATCGCGAGTGCCGTCATGGCGGAGGGAGTGGATTTGCACCGTTACTGCCGCTACATCGTCCATCACGATCTGTGCTGGAATCCAAGCACGATTGAACAGCGCACGGGGCGAATCGACCGTATCGGCGCGAAGGTGGAGACGACGAAGCGCTCCATTCACCTCTACAAACCATTCATCGCGGCCACGCAGGACGAACGCCAATTCCGTGTGGTGTCGGACCGAGAACGCTGGTTTAACATCGTCATGGGCGCGGAGTATCACGATGACGCAGCATCGACGGAAAAACAGGCGGCGCGCATTCAGCTTCCCGCAGCAATAAGTGAAGAGCTATGTTTCCGACTCGAGTCCCACATTCCCGGCAACACCTAGCTTGTAAGGACAACGCACATGAATTCCCTCGAACGCAGCCTCATCCTTAAAGCCGGATACGATAACGGCTGGGAGGTGGTGATTAACGAGGGCGTTGAAGAAGTGGTGCTGGGTTCAGCCCATCATTCCGCGCGCGCCACCATCGCACCATTCCCGCCGAAAGACCTATGGACCATAATCATTACGCCTAAGGCTATCCACGACGAGATCGCACGTGTGTATCCCTCGTTTTGCATACTGCCCGAATATTTCGGAGCGATCAGCGAACGAGATTTGTGTTACATGCTGGGCCAATGCGCCGGCCTCGCGCAGTCGCTACCCGACGAGCCATGTCGCCGGTTCACGAAGGCCGTGGCCGAAGAAATGGCCAACGCAGCCAGCACCTCTGCAACCGAGGTTGAGCGTCTCGTGCGACAGCGGGTAGGACAAAACATCTACCGTGAAAGTCTGATGGAATACTGGGGCGGAGCATGCGCGGTCACTGGTATTGCGCTACCCGAACTCCTGCGCGCCAGCCACGCAAAGCCGTGGGCCGAATGCGCCACCGACGCCGAGAGGCTCAACGTTTTCAATGGCTTCCTCCTCTGCGCCCATCTCGACGCGCTCTTCGACCGGCATTTGATGACCTTCGACGAGACTGGCGCGGCCACCTTCGCTCCGCAGATATCCACGGAAGTCCGCACGCAACTCGGACTGAGCGCCGAGATAAAACTCCGCTGGCTAAGTTCCGACCATATCCCGTTCCTCGCGTATCATCGGGAGGCGTTTTGGCGGACTGCGGGCAACTCACAGCCACGCCTGCTGACGAGCTAAACATGGAATGGTTTCACGACCACCTCGGTCACAATCTCGCCATCCCGTTTGCGCTGGATGCGCACGGTCAATGGAAAGATGTGAGCGAAGTGGAGAGGGGGCTTAGGTGCGGCTGCTTATGCCCGTGCTGCAAAGGACCTCTCGTCGCTAAAAAAGGCGAGGACCGCGTCCACCACTTCGCACATCATGATCGGCGCGAATGTCGTCACGCTTTGGAATCGTCGCTCTTCGGCATGGCCATTGAGATTTTGTCCGCCGCTGGTGCATCCGTCGCTCTTCCGGGACACATCCTTCGTCATGAATTGACGCGAGAATATGGCTTACACCTCAGTGAAAAGCAGGGGGCAGCCTTCTTCCGGACACCATGGGTAATCGAGCCCGTCCGGCTGGAGATCCCGAATGGATTTCAGATTCACGCCCAAGCCCTAGATCAATCTCACGCGAACCAAGCCGACTTGTCGGCACCCGATCACAAACTTGCGGTTCATTTTCTCTCGCATCGGAAATCCTTGGACGAAGTTCGATGCTCAGCGCGTGCCCCGGGATGGCGAGTCCTCGCAATCAACCTGAGCTATTACGTCGGGCTTTGGTGGGATACGTGTGATGAATCAAAAGACGCCAAGGTCGCGAAAGCGAAGGCAGCACGAGGCCAGATGAAAAAATGGCTTGGCAATGACGTTTCAGGACGCGGATTCATCCAGCATCCCGAGTCTGAAGAAAAGCGAAGCATCTTCCGGCAATGGGCCGAAAAGAAAAAAGCGGAGCAGCAAAAAATAGAACAGCAAGAGCGCGAGAAGCGGCTGGCCCACGAACGAGCGGAGAACGCTGAATGGCTGATACCTCAAATCAATGGAGCGCCTCAAGGTGCCCTTTTCTACAAGCCCCTCAAACGGGATCGTCGCGTCACTGACTGGCTCGCACGCGAACTCGGGCTGAAGATAAATCCTTTGAATGATGCGTGGGTGTTCGTTGGTTCACACAGCCAAATCGTTCCTCGGCATATCCGCGACTACTTGGCGAACGAGGTGCCTTGGCGTGTCTTCCCAACGCCGTCGGACATAGCGGCCCTGCCCGTTGATGCGCCAATCAAGCCGACGCCAATTCGCGATGAAATCATCAGCGCGGGGATTGGAGTTTGCGCCGTGTGCCAGGCACCCGTCGATGAGGTCGTCCTTGCGTCAACCTACTACGCGGGCCGGCGGGCGCAGCGTTGTTCGGCAAACATCGCTCACCCATTGAAACTGATCCCTAGAAACTAGCCGCCAATAAGCCTACTCGGTGAATGGGGTCGTCGGAGGACGCATTAACTCTTGAGGCTGTCCAAAGTAAAAATCGACCGCCTCAAGCAACCTCTGATCGATCGTCATCTCCTGTGCGTCCACGATAATGACGTCGCAGGTGGCAGTGCCCAAGGGCGCAGGTTCGGTCGCGATGCCGACCATGTGCCGCACTCCCACCTTGTAGGCGGCCGCACGCGCAAGATTGAACAGCGCCACCTGCCGGTCTTTTCGCGGGCCGTCTATTGCCAAAACAATGAACGCCTCAGCGTGTTCCTCGAACTTGATCACACGGAATCCAATCCCGTTAGCTTTCGCCCGCTCAACCTTCAGCCCCAAACTGATCGCTAGTTCGTTACGGTCTCGTCGCCGCAACATCGCTAGCTTGGGAATGACCTGACGGACCGCTTCCAGGGAACCCGGAGGAGCCAGCATTTTGGATCTCGCAATCAGCTCTGCATTCACTTCGTCCGAGCTGCCAATGCACTCGTAAAGCTTGTGGATGAGCCAATCCACAAAGTAGCTCGGCTTCTCAGCGTCCTCCCACCGGGCCATTGACACATGATGCCGCTCATTCAGTCCGTCGATGTCCAGCGTTGCGCCAGTCTTGACGCTTCGGAGCAGACGATCCGGTTCGAAGGTAGCCAGAGCCCAAACATCGATAGGTGACGTATCCGGACGAATGAGGTTCTGTGCCTGAAGAAAGGTGCGCACATCAAGATACACGAGCCAGTCGGGAAATGTATCGGACAGCGTCGTCAGCAATTGAAACTCCTGCATCGAAAAGAGGTGCAGGTTATCACTGGGAAAGCAGCTCTGAGTGAAACGAACTTCGGTCTTCGATAACTGGCCGTCTGGTGTGACCAGTCCATAGACAACCAACGCGACGATATTCTTGAGGTTGCTTTTCTCGACTTTAAGTTCGTGGCCGCGCGCGTTCGTAAACGTGAAAAAATTCGGATCACTCGCTGCCTCAATCATGGCGCGGAATTGCTTCATCGCCCGAGCAACGGCGTCCCCTAATCGTGTAGCTGCGATCTCGCTCAACACCGATTCTGCGTCCTCCACCAGTTTCGTCTTCACCTGAAGGATGAGTAGCATGCCGCCGAATACAACGAGGACATCAGCTGCTTCTTTCGTTTGGCCGCCTGCTTTGCGATACGGTGGACTACGAACTGTAAAATCCGCCAAGAACGTCGAAGCGCATATTTGCTCGACCCAGTCTTCTGCCAATTGGCCTAGATTTGGCACTCCAGACATCGCGGTGGAGTAGGACGAGACGCATCCAAAGACAAGAAAGACCAAGCGCGATCAAAACACATCCCGGCGTCTGATAGCTAAAAAAAAGCGCCCGTTGCCGGTGCGCTTCGCTTGTCGCATCACCTCACCTGAATCCGCCGGACGCCATCGGGCGACCAGCAGCTCAGGTTGTAGGTGAAGCGGGCGACGATCTCGCCTTGGTGGTCCCACACGCGTCCACTCTCCGGTCCCCAATTACCTCCGCCGATCTCGTCGTGGCGTTGGAGGTATTCGTGGACCGCGGCTTTGGCTTCGCTCATTGTTTCGACGATCTTCCATTCCGGTTCAGTGAGCGGCCCACACTGTCCCCGGTCAGGATTGCCGACCGTGCACAGCTGCACCGCGTAATAGCCCAGCGGAATCACTGTCGGCAATTCGACCAACTCGGCGAAGTCCCACAACTCGCAGCCGATGGTGTGCTCAGCGCGGGTCGCGATCTTCTCGCAGCGGCGCTCCAGATCGGCTTGCGAGCGCACGTTGGCGGTGAACTTGAGCACGAGTCTTCCAGTGAATGCCTTCACCGTGCGTGCGTCCGGACCTTCGGCTGCCGGGTCTTGCTCTCCCTTGACTCTCGTGCCGCAGCCCGTGCCGACAATGCCTCACTCAATTTCCCTGCGTTGAGAACCATCGCGGCCACAATCGCATCCCAACTCAATGTGGTGGGATCCGGAAGAATTTCTCTCAAGCACTTTTCGATCCGTTCCCTTCGCTTCAAGTCCAGCTCGTGTTTTTTAGCCGCAATACGTTTATCAAAAGCGGTGCCGTCATCGGCGTAATAAGTAATTTTCCTTTTCAAGTTGTTCTTCATCGCAGGCGACGGGCCCGCAGTTTTAAGCCAAACGGCATACCAATAATTTCCAATAATCCGCCACCAATCCAGCAACAGCCACCGAACCGAAGCTTCTTCGGACATTCTTCCTTTGCGGAAAAACGATGACTCACCTCCGGGGAGGAAACGCAGCAATGCTCGCACGGCCCCCAATCGCTCGCGCAACCAAAGCATGGCCTCGGGACTGCCTCCTACGAACCGCTTGTCAGTCCCCCACTCGGTCACCATGCGTTCAACTTCTCGGTCGAAGGCTTGGGATCGGGTCCTGACCAGACGCTCCAAGTTATCAAACGGCATTTGTTCAACAACGAGATGCTGCTGAAGCCCAACCACTGTATAATTGGGAAGCATGCGTGCTCCAAGGCTTGAAAGCTTTCTTTCGAGCGACCAAATGTCGCGGTTCATGGTATCTGCCCATAGGCCTTGAGCAAAGTTGCATGCGAGACTACACCTTGATCATACCACCAATCCGTCAGCATCCACTTGATTGCCCGCTCCATGGAAACCCCTTTTCTGCAAACGAAAAGGCTTTCAGGCAGCTCACTCGGATCAAGAAATATGAGGAACGCATCTGCGGCACGAATACGTTGAACGCGCCAGGCAGTGGCCTGCCGCCCACACTGCGGAAGGCGATCCTCCGAAGACCAATTCGCCACCGATTGGTCAATTTCCAGATCATACCTTTTACTGGCAGCGAGGATAGCGAGCGCTAATTCCTGCGTGGGAAGGGCCAACAATTCATTTCCACCCATATCGAGACCCGCCATCCGACGAACATCGCTTCTTTGTAAGCGTTCCAAGGCAAATGCCACGGAGCGCCACTCAACTGATTCAATACACATCAATTAGTCCTTTCAGAAATTTAAAATCGTATTCATATTTAACTACAATACAGACTGAATCCAACAAAAAGACGGCTACCTCCTTCAAAGATATATAACTCATTTCGGGAGCCCATTGCGGTAGCGCGATCATCGCATTTCTTCGCTTCGCGGTGATGGAGCTTCCTGCTGATCCTCAGCCTGGAGGAATACGTCATCTTACTGACGCCGCGCTGGAGATGTGCGCCTCGGTGAAAGGATCAAATTTGGCCGATGCCGTCCGCGTGATCGTCAAAGACCCGCGTTCCGACGCGGGCTTGCAGGCTGTGTTCGCTCTCGGCAAGATTGGCACCAGCGGTGATCCAAACTTGGATCCCATCCCAAGTTCCCATGGCCTCCGCTGCTTTTTACCACAGAACTAAAGCCGCGTGGTTGGGACTTAAGCTTATGCATCGAACCGTTCCTCTTCATTGATCCGCCAAAAATGCCTCTAGCGCGGACTTGGCGATCAACACGCCTACGGCGGTTGCGACTCGCCGCACATCGGTCTTGGTTATACCCTTGGTTAAAAGTACCTCTTGGCCGGTAAACTCTCCGAGCTTGGCGTTGTAACTGAGCGCCATTCGAGTTTGCCCGAAGGTTCGGACAATGCCGTGCCAGTAAAGCGTCAGCTCAATGCGATACTTATGCAGGTTCTCGCGGGCAAACGCGTGGCTGCCCTCCGTCCAAACGATCTGCACGGAATCCACGGTCACGGCGACTGGGGTGAACGCGCGGTGACAATTCACTGCTCACCACAATGCGCTGGTCCGTCTACGCCATCAGGCCACACCAGTGGAGTCACGCAAAGCGCAGATAGACCATTGCCGCTCGACAGTGCGCTCGCTGACGCCGTGCAGGCGGGCGATCTCTTGGTTGATGAAGCCGCCCGCTTGGGTGGGCCATTACAGCGCATACCTCACCATCCATCTAAAACACCCCGAAAAACTTAGTGACAATTCGTGACATATTTATTTCGGGATGGTGCGTGTTGATGCGCACCCATCCCAAACTCGACTTACATAACAACGCATACCGACGAATCATTGTGCATCTGCGTGAAGCTTACGGGCGGGTTCGAGTCCCTTCCTGAGCACCAACTTTTTGAAAACCGCATGTTCATCAGTGCGGTTTTTTTGCGTCCGGCCACGTCGACCGAACGATAACGACACTTGGCTGCAAACCGCTCCGACTCCCAACATATCCCGCGCGTCCCCGTGGAAGTGTTGCGAGTTTTTCGTCAAAAACCCCTGCCTTCCCCGTCCAGCCCACCCCGTGCTCGCTTGCGCTGGCAACAGTTGAATGATCGCGCGTCCCCGTTCGAACGGCAGGCACCCTCGCCCTGCGCGCGACCCAATCATCCTGCATCAAGTATCCATGGCTCAGTCCGTCGCCATCCCCACAGTCTCCCGGCTCCGACACCTGGTCTTCATTCTCTGCATCGCGTTCGAACTCACGTTCCAGGTCGTCCATGCCCAAATCACCACGTCCGGCTTCCTTAACGCCGCACGTCCCGAGGCTCCTGGCACGCTTCTCAGCCACCCTTCCACCAACGACTCCGAGCCCATCGGCCGCACCACATCCCTCAACTACCTCAACGGCTGGGTCATCGTCGGGGGCGAAGCGCCCGGTTCACGCGCCGGCTCCGATCTCGTCCTCCGCGTCTACGACATCGCGAACCCCGCCAATCCCATCCGTCGACTTCCGTCGGATTTCAACCTCACCTACGCCAATAACCGCTGGTATCAGGGCAACATTGGCTGGAACGCCCATGGCACCGCCCAATCCGGCGATCTCCTCCTTCCCAACGTCCTTCGCGTCGCCTCCTTCGGCGCCCCCGTCGAACTCGGGGGCACCAACGGAATCCCCGATCTCAGTCAGGCCGGCATCGGTTACAACCGATCTTCCCAAGCCGGCCCGTGGGTCGCCTCCTTCCCGTGGTATGGATCTCCCGACGAGAACTTCGTCATCCAACGCGTCTCCACTCCGGGCGGTTGGAACGTCTTCGAAACCGTCGCCACCTTCGACCATGTCGGCCCCTACGGCGGCGGCGACTGGCATCCGATGTTCTTCGGCGACCTCCTCATCTACGCCCGCAGCGGAACCACCGGTCGCGACGGCGTCGTCGTCTATCGTCTTCAATATAATAACTTCGACGACCCCGCCACCCGCTCCATCACGCCTCATTTCGTCGGATCCCTCCAGGGCGGCTTCCAAGGCTACTGGCCCACCCTCTTCTCCGACGGCACCGGTCTCTACGTGATCGGCTCCTCCACCGACATCCTGCTCGCCGCCGACATCACCGCCGCCGCCGATCCCGCTGGCGACGGCGCAGTCACGCTTGCCGCCAGCCTCACCGTCCCGCAATTCACCAACGCATCGTATCCGGTTTATCAGGACAACCACGGGTTCATCCACAATCGCAAGATCGACATGACCCGCTTCCTCGCGGGCGACGCCAACCCCATCGTTCTCAGCCTGAACGAGGGCTCGCCCAACAACGTGGACACCTCCCAAATGTCCCTCGTCCTCGGCAATCTCTGGCTCACCGGCGGTTACCCCCAAAACCACGGCACCGCCAGCTACCGCTCCCAAGGCATGGCCGTCTGGGTCCACCAACAGGCGCCCGACACCACCGCACCGCGCGTCAGCTACCACATCCCGCAGACCAACCGTACGCACTACCCCCGGCACGCGCCACTCAGCTTTCTCCTCCACGAACACTCCCGCGCCGGCGGCCCGCGCAACGGCGTCGATTTCACCGTGCGCCCCGTCCTTGCTGGCGACACCCTCGGCGCCCCCGTATCTGGATATCTCATACACGATTTTTCCGGTGTGCTGACCTTCACACCGTCCTCCGGCCTCGCCGCCGACACCACCTATCAGGTGGACTTCCTGTCCAACAACAACGGCACGCCTGCCAATCTGTCCGACGACCTCGGTTTCTCCGACCCCGCCGGCAACCTCATCGAGCCCTACTCGTTCCGTTTCTCCACCGGCGGCGGCATCCATGCCACGCCCCCGCCCGTCCTCACCAGTCTCACCGCCGATCTCTATCAACCCGCACCCGACGCCCCGGTCACCCTCACCGCCACCGCCTCCGGAACCGGTCCCCTCGAATACCGCTTCAACTTCGATGGCACGTGGTCCGTCTGGTCGTCCACGTCCACCGCCACCCACGCTTATGCGACCACCGGACGCCCGCGCGTCCTCGTTCAGGTCCGCGACGCCGCCGGCAACATCACCAACGGCTCACTCCGCCTCCTGGTCATCGATCCGCCCGCCGGCCCCTTCCCCTCCCACAGCACCACCCTCGCCATCGGCGATGATCCTCTCGGTCGCCGGCTCTGGGTCGTCAATCCCGATGCCCACACCGTCTCCGTGCTCGATGCCGCGACCGGCGAAAAAATCGCCGAGCACTCCACCGGCGCCAACTCCAACCCGCGTTCCATTGCCCGCGACGCCTCGGGACGCTACTGGGTGACCTGCCACGGCACCGATCAACTGCGCGTCCTCAACACCGACGGCTCCCTTCACGCCACCCTCCCGCTCGACTACGGTTCCGCCCCCTTCGGCGTCGCCGCCTCCCCCGACGGCCAATCCCTCTTCGTCACCCTCTACGGCTCCGCTCAACTCCACCGTTACTCCGCCGCCAACCCTGCCGCCGCGCCGGTCACCCGCGCCACCTTCCCCACGCCCCGCGCCCTCGCCGTCTCCGGCGATGGCCAGCGCGTCTTCGTCACGCGTTTCATTTCATCCGAACTCGAGGCCGAGGTCGCCGAATTCGCCGGCGCCTCACCGTCGCTCACCCTCACGCGGACGATCACCCTTTCCTCGGCCAACACCACCGACGGAGGCGATCGCGCCGCCGGCGTGCCCAACTACCTCGCCGCCATCACGCTCTCGCCGGATGGCACCCGCGCCGCCATCGCCTCCAAACAGGACAACATCCAGCGCGGCCTCCTCTACGGGGTCGGCGACCTCACCCACGAGACCAGCGTCCGCGCCGTCATTTCCTTCATCGATCTCGTATCCAATCAGGAAATACGCGATACCCGTCGCGACCTCGACAACTCCGACAGCCCGTCCGCTCTCGCCTACACGCCCTTGGGCGACACCCTCCTCGTCGCCCTCCAGGGTAACAACCGTGTCGTCGGCATCGACGCCTTGTCCCTCGCTCCCGTCCCGGGCAACAACACCATCGGCGCAACCCAGTCGTCCCCCGCAGTCATCACGTTCGATCTCGCCACCGGACTCGCCCCGCAGGGCATTCTCCTCGACGAGACGTCGTCCCGCCTCTTCACCCAAAACTTCATGGGACGCTCCGTCACCGTTCGCGACGCCTTCCCGCTGCTCGTAGAAAACCGCACCACGCTTCCGCTCCTCTCCACCACGTCCACCGTCGCTTCCGAGCCGCTCGCCCCCGACGTCCTCCTCGGCAAACAGGTTTTCTACAACGCCGCCGACCCGCGCATGTCGGCCGACAGCTACCTGTCCTGCGCCACCTGCCACGTGGACGGCGGCAGCGACGGGCGTGTCTGGGACTTCACCGGTCGCGGCGAGGGCCTCCGTCGCACCACCGACCTGCGTGGACGCTCCGGTCTCGCCCAGGGCAATGTCCATTGGTCCGCCAACTTCGACGAGATCCAGGACTTCGAGCACGACATCCGCGGTCCCTTCGGCGGCACCGGATTCCTCCCGCTCACTCCGCAGCAGTTCGCCTCGCTCCATCCGTCGCCCGCCTCCGGCAAGGCCGGACTCAGCCCCGAACTCGACGCGCTCGCCGCCTACGTGGCATCCCTCTCCCCCGCCTCAATGCCGCGCAGTCCGGCGCGCAATGGCGATGGCTCCCTCACCTCCGCCGCGATCCGCGGACGCACCGTGTTCACCGCCCAGAGTTGCACCGACTGTCACTCCGGCACCGCCCTCACCGACAGCGTCGTCGGTAACGTATCCGCCCGCCCCCTACACGATGTCGGCACGCTTTCCTCGCTCTCCGGCCTCCGCCTCGGCGAGGCGCTCGAAGGCATCGACACACCCACGCTTCACGGCGTCCACGCCAACCGAAACCATCTCCACCACGGGCTGGCCGACACGCTCCCCGACGTCTTTTCCTACGCCGGTGGCGCCCTTCATCTCGCCGCCGACGCTCAGCGCATCACCCCCGCGTCGGTCGGCATCGAGACTGACGATCCCGCACAAGGCGGTGGCGGTTTCCTCCGCGGCGCGCTCGGCGGCACGTTCGTCGTCATTGGCTCCGGTTCCCCCACGCCCGGCATTCGCTTCACCGCCATCGACGGCGGCCTCTCCGGCGGCACCGCCCGCATCTCCCTGCGCTATGTCCGCCAATACTACAACGGCACCGCTCTCCTCCGCATCAACGGCGTCGAGCAAACCGTCAACGTTCTCCGCCAATCGCCCGACAACAGCTGGATGACCAGCGGCTGGCGTTGGGTCACCGTCGAAGCCCCGCTCCTCGCCGGCCCCAACAACACGATCGAGGTCCTCCGCGGCGATGATAACCTCATCCTCAACGCCCTCCTTGTCGCCAACGCCGACGACCTTCTCGCCGCCCACCCGCATCGCCGCGTGTTGTCGCTCCCGGCTGGCGACCGCGACGACCTCATCGCCTATCTCCGACAACTCGACTACCGCGACGACAACGGCGTTCCACTCGCAGCGACCGTTCCGCCCTCGCCTGTCGCTCCCGTCCTTCTCACCGGGCCCGTCGCCCAAACTCTCGCTGTCGGCAACACTCTCTCGCTCCACGTAGCCGTGGGTGGCACCGGTCCGTTCACCTACCAATGGTTCCGCGACTCCACGCCGGTCGGCACCAACAGTCCACTCTTCGAGCAGACCGACATCCAACTCGCCGACGCCGGCGCCTACACGGTCCGCGTGACCAACGCCGTGGATCACGTCACTTCCACACCCGCCCCGGTCCTTATTAACCCAGCCCTCGCAATCACGACCACCACCTTGCCGGGCACCATCGCCGGCCGCGCCTACGCTGTCGCTCTCGGAGCGACCGGCGGAGTCGGCCCTCGCGAATGGTCGCTCGTTTCCGGCGCGCTGCCCACCGGGCTCACCCTCTCCGCCAACGGCAACCTCATTGGCACACCCGCCGCCCCCGCCCGCACCGGGTTCACCGTGCGCGTCGCCGACAACTCCGGCGCCGTCACCCGGACGTTCACCCTCGATGTCGCACCGGTCGGCGGTTTCAGCAACGATCCCGATCTCGTCCTCCACTACACCTTCGACGAAGGTTCCGGCTCGCGCGTCTGGGACGCCGCCTCCGCCGGTAACAACCACGCCACGGACGTCACCGGCGCAACCTGGTCCGCCCAAGGCCGCTTCGGCGGCGCCTACGGATCCTCGGACCTCAACAGCGCCGTCACCCGCTTCTTCCCCGCTAACCAAGCCGACCTCGACTTCAATCCTCAAGACACCCCCTTCACAATCTCGGTCTGGGTGCGCACCACCACGACCGACACCTACCGCACGATCTTCGGCAAGGACGGTAACGAGACCGAAAACTGGCGCGTCCAATACCGTCTCTGGACCACTCAAAATCCGATGACCAACGTCCAGGGCGTCAGCGCAAGCAACTGGAGCGGCAACTTCAACGCCACCGCACTCAACAATGGCGAATGGCACCTCCTCACCTTTGTGAACTACCTCGACGGTGCAACCTGGCGCACACGCCTCTACCACAATGGCGGCACCACCTTTACGCAATGGACGACCGGCGTCGGCGAGACCGTGCCCCAGCTCCTGCGCATCGGCGACACGTCGCACGGAGGCAACCCATGGCAGGGCCAACTCGACGACTTCCGCGTCTACAAACGCGCCCTCACGCCCGCCGAGATCACCACGCTCTACAATCCTCCGGCGATCGACACCTACGACACGTGGCTCGCCGCGTTGCCCATGCCTCCGCCCATGGATCAACGCGGACTCGCCGCCGACCCCGACGGCGACGGCGTGTCCAATCTTCTCGAATACGCCCTCGGCGGCGACCCGACGAACGCGGCCAACGCCCCCGCACCCCAACTCACGCGCACCGCGTCCACGCTCGCCCTCGCCTACACCCGCGCCCGCCCCGGTCTCATCTACACGGTCGAAACATCCACCACCCTCGCCTCCGACTCGTGGACCACCATCGGCGTAACTCAGGACGCCACCACCCCCGTCGGCGAACTCGCCACCGCCACCATACCGCTCGACCCTGATGTCTCCCGCC
>JANJTQ010000284.1 GCA_024711005.1 Opitutaceae bacterium
GTGAGCACCCCCCTCGCGCATTTTTCGGGCCGCCATCTTCATAGTGGCCACCGCTCGTGCAGGCCGCCCCTTCGCCTCCGCCAACGCGTTCTCACGACCGCGTGCTCTCACGATTCCCCCTTGGTCGAAACCCACTCGACCGCCTCTTTGCAGCGCAAACCCCAACCCGCCCACGTCGCCTCGAACCGTCCTCGCCGCGATCCACTCGCGAACGAGTTCGTCCGCGCTGCCGATGCGATGCTCTCAAAACCCCATCATGAAACCCCCACGGACTCCTTGGATTAGATATCTCACCAGCGCCGGCCTTCTCGGGCTCGCCACGTCCACCGCCTATGCCATACCGGTTTTTCCCGGCGCGGTCGGCTTCGGCACACAAACCCCCGCCGGTCGCGGCGGCGTCGTCAGGCGCGTCACCACGCTGGCCAACAGCGGAACCGGCTCGTTGCGCGACGCCGTTGAAAATCCCGCCTACGGCTTTCCGCGCGTCGTCATTTTTGACGTGTCCGGAATCATCAACCTGCAAGGCCCGATCAGAATCCACGATGGCCAGGGCCGGATCACGATCGCGGGGCAAACCGCCCCTGCGCCCGGCATTATGCTCGAAGGCGCGGGCTTCAGCATCCAAGGCGACGACGTCTTGATCCAACATCTCGCCGTCCGCCCGGGCGTGGCGCATCCGACTTCGCCGTCCTTGGAAAATCGTGACTGCTTCGCGATCGAGGCGGGTGACACCGCGCAGGACAATGTGAACAATGTCGTCCTGGACCACGTGTCGTGCAGCTGGTCCACCGACGAGATCGTCTCCACCTGGGGCAACAACGGCGGCACCCTCACGAATGTCACGCTCTCGAACTGTATTTTCGCCGAGGCGCTGCGCTATCCCGGCCGTACCGATTCGCATGCCAACAATCCTCCCGCCGGGGGACATTCCGCAGGCATCCTCTTCGGTCGGGGAACCAACGGCGCGTCGATGCTGCGCAGCGTCTCGGCCTGGAACAGCTTCAGAAACCCCTACATCAATTATAACGCGACCAACATCCAGGTCGTGAACAACTACGTTTACAGCCCGGGCATGTGGACCGGCCAGAAAATGCAGTTCAGCGTGGATACCGGTCCCACGATCGCATCCCTCAAGGGCAACATCACCGCGCTCCACAACGACTCGTCGTCCAATACGCATACCGACCACCTCAATGTTAAGAACACCGCGCACGCCGCATCGATCTATCAGGAAAACAACCGCCTGTTTAATTCGTATTCCAGCGCGTGGCTTCCGAATCCGGTCACCGACCAATGGAACACGTCCGTGACAAATCTCAGCGGACGCACGGTCGCGAGCGTCAGGCTCACCACCGAACCTGCGGTGTTCACCGCTCTCGGCGTGGCGACCTGGGACGGCACCACGACCGCCTTGCGCGATCAGATCCTCGAAAATGCCGGCGCTCGCCCGGCCCAACGCGATCCGGTCGATACGCGCATCATTGCGGATATCAAAGCCGGCGTGGTTCGTGACTGGGTCGACAACCCCGGGCAAGTCGGCGGCTATCCCGCATGGTCGCAGATTCTCCGAAGCCCGGGCATCGCGCTGCCCGCGAATCCGAACACCGACACGGACGGCAACGGCTATACCCAACTGGAAGACTGGCTGCACGGTCTTGCGGCCGACTTGGAAGTCGGCGGCGGCGGTGGCGGAAGCATGCCCATCAACTCCCCGATCGCCACGTTCGACACGTTTACGGATGGAAACAGCCTCGGTTGGACCGCCGCGGGCGCCACGGCTTGGTCGATCGCGAGCGGCGCATATCGCCAGAGCAACACCTCCGGCGGTGCCCGTGCGATTTTGTCCGGCACCAACTGGACCAATCAAGTCGTCGAAGCGAAAGTGAAGCCGGTTAGCTTCAACGGCACGAATCGCTTTTGTGCCGTTTACGCCCGCTATCGCGACATCAACAACGCGTATTACGTTGCGCTGCGCAGCAATAACACCGTGGAGCTCAAAAAAATCGTCAACGGGGTCCCCACCACCTTCGGCTCGCCCGCGGCGTTCACGGTCGCGACCGGGACAACCTACAAAGTCCGGCTGTCGATCGCGGGAACGTCGCTTTCCGCGACCGTCACCGGGGGCCCGAGTGGCAGCGTAACGTTGACCGCCACCGATTCCGCGCTCACGGCCGGCTCGACCGCGATCGGCACCTTCATGGCGAGCGCGGATTTCGACGATGTCTCGTCCAGCCCGTTCCCCGCGTCGGTGTCGCACGTGACGGATGACTTCGATGACACGAACTCGACCGGCTGGGACACCACGTGGACAGGAGTCACCGGCACTTGGTCCGTGGTGGCCGACGGCTCGCAGGTGCTTCGGCAAGGCAACGCGACCGCCGCAGGCCGCGCCATCTGGAACGGCACCACGCTGCCGAGCGCCAACCAGTCCATCCAAGTCGATATCAAGCCCCTCACCTTCACCGGCTCCAGCTTCGTGGCCGTCTATACTCGATTCCTCGACATCAACACGGCCTACTACGCCGCGCTGCGGAATACGAAGGTTCTGGAGCTGAAGAAAATCCTCAACGGCACGCCCACCACGCTGGCCACGCTGACGCTGCCAAGCAGTTTCAATCTCACGCAATGGCATACGCTGCGGCTCGAAACGACCGGCACCACCACGACAACCCTGAAAGCGTATCTCGATGGAACGTTGTTATCGGCCACCGACAACTCGTCGCCGATCACCGCGGTTAACAAGGCGGGCGTCGGCACATTCTCGGCCAGCGCCGAGTTCGACGACATCCTCATCTCTTCTCCGTAATCTTTTTACTTGTCGGTCTCCGAGGGCGCAAAACGAGTGTTTGCGCCCTCTTTTTTTTCGGCCCGATTGGCTTTCGCGGGGGTCCCGGCGGCCCCGCGCTACCTGCGATTCGAAACATCTCGTGGGACTGGATACCCCAGCCTAGTTCACGCGCAGGATACGGCGGGCGTTGTCGTAGGCTTTGCGAAGCGCGGAGCGGTCGCTGTCACGATAACGTTCGGGCAGGAAACGCCGGTCGGAACAGGCCAGCACCGCGGCGACTTCTTGCAGCTCGATCAGGTTTTCGTCGAGCGGATCAATAAACGCGTCGACCGCCGTTTGCAGGTCCTCAAGGACGAGCGTGTCGTCATGGCCGGCCAGCACCGCGCGTTCCCGGGCGCGCACCAGCACGGCTTCCACGTCGCTGCCCGTCAGGGCGCGGGCGCCGAGGTTTTCCCGGATATAAGCCAACAGCGGCTCCGCGAGTGTGATTTTCTGGCTGCGGGCGATGACGGTGAATAATTCGACGACTTCGTCCGGGGTCTGCGCGGGGAAAAGCGGCACGCACAGGCCGAAGCGTCCCTGGCGCTTGAGGTCGATCGCCATCAGGTCGGGGCGCGATGTCATCGCGATCCACAGCTCGCGTCCGCGCAGAGACGAGTCGCCCAAGTGTGCGGCAAAGGCGGCGAAGACGCGGCTCGACACGCCGCTGTCACCGTCGGCGCTGCGGTTGCCGAAGACCGCATCGGCCTCGTCGACGACGACGATCACCGGGCCGAGCGCGCGGATGGTGAGGAGAATGCGCGCCTGCTGGCGTTCGGTTTCGCCCACCCATTTGGAACGAAACTGGCCGAGTTCGAGCACGGGGAGTCCGCATTCGCTGGCGAAGCAGTCGATGAGGTAGGACTTGCCCACACCGATGCGACCGGGCACGAGCACGCCGCGTTCGAGGACGGCGTGTTTGCCTTCGCGGATCAGCCAGGCGAGTTCGCGCAGGCGGGCCTTGGCGGCGACATGGGTGGCTACGTCTTCGAGCGAGCGGCCCGCCTTGGGGTCTTTGAAGCGCACGAGGTCGCCGCAATAGTCTTCGATGAGGGTGCGTTTGCCGGAACTCACGTAGGAGGCGGTGACGCGCCGGTCGTTGCGCAGGGCGGTCGCGAGCAGTTGCTCGATGCGGAGAAGCGGCAACCCGGACGTGCGGCGGGCGAGGTCGTCGGTCGACAGGTCGCTTTGAGCGGCAAGCGTTCGTCCGTCGGCGTGGCGGTCGAGCCAGCCGGACGCGAGGAAGGCGGCGCGTTCTTCGAGGACGGGAAGGTCGATGCGCACGCGGGCGACATGCGGGTTTTGCAGCAGATCGCCGTGGAGTTCCGAAATGGTTTCGGTGACGAGGATCACGCCGACATCGCCGTGGTGAAGTTCGGTGGAGGCGGCCCACGACAACAAGGTGACGAGGGCGACGCGTTCGTCGTAGGAGGCCTGGTTTTCCTCGGAGGCGGGGACGAGTTTTTCGGCGAAGTTGACGACCAGCGTCACGCCGCGGGCCGTGCCGGTCTCCTCTGCCATGCGGAGGAAGAAGCGGCGGAGAATCGGTAACAAGTTTATGAATACGCGCGGCGGGCCGTTGCGATGAAAGTCGGTTCCCTCGACCTCGTCGTAGATTTTGAGCCACTCAAAGAAGAGTGTCTGCATCGCGGGCGTGGCGAAGGTGAGGCCGGCGCCGAGGTCGTAGTGGAGCAGGTGGGCGCGGGTCGGGAAAAGGCGTTGCGAAAGGTAGGGGCCGAGCGCGGCGTAGACGGGCGCCGGTGCGGTGGTGACCGGAAAGAGATCGTGGATGTTGCCGTGGAGGATGAAGAGGCTGTGGGCACCGCTGTTCCAGAGGCGGGCGAGTTCGACGGCCCAGGAGGGGAGGGGGGCGCGGGTGGTGCTCATGAGGGGGAGTGAGAGTGATGGCAGGTTTGGAAAAGTGGCATGGGCGTCTCGCCCATGGGATCGGAAACGGGCGGGGACCGCTCATTCATGGGCGGGACGCCCATGCTACGTCGGAGACGGAGGAGAACGAGAAAGAGTACGAGAAAGAGTACGAGAAAGAGAAAGAGGCGGAGGCGGAGGGGGCGCTGGCGCTCACCGCTACGTCAGGAGAGGTGAGGGGGCTCGGGCTGGCGGGTGGCGTTTGCGGCGGGGGCGGAGATCATTGCGCCGGCGGGGAGGGAGGGGAGCTGGCCGGTGAGGTCTTTGAATTCGGACAACTCGGAGAGCCAGCGGTTGGTCTCCGCGAGGTGCTCGATGCTAAGGTCGATGCGCGCGCCGAGGGATTCGGCGTTTTTGTGGGCGACGGCGTCGGCGCGGATCAGCTTGGCTTGCTCGACCAGGCGCTCCTGTTCGGAGAGGGCAAGGTCGAGGTTGGCGCGGGCTTGGGCGACACGTGTGATGCGCTGGCGGAGGGCGTCGAGACGATCGCGACGCGAGGCGAGGAGTTTTCGACGGGTTTCGAGCGCGGGGTTGTTGTCGGCGGCGGCGGCGAGTTCGGCTTCGAGCGCGGCGATTTCGCGGGAGGCGGCCTCCTCGGCCTGGGGCAGTTGTTCGCGTCGTTCGGTTTCGAGATAAACCTCGAGGGATTGTTCGATCGTGAGGAGGCGCAGGTAGGTCCAGAGGAGTTCGTCGAGTTTGCGCAGGCGGGTGTCGAGTGACAGGGCGAGTTCGCCGGAGGAGGTTTCCGACGAGGCGGCGGTGATGTCCTGGCAGACGGCGATCAAGGCTTGATGGCGGCGGCGTCGCTCGGCGGACAAGGTGGTCAGCAGCTGGGTGCGCTGGGCCTCGAAAGCGCGCGCGCGTTCCGCGGACTCGGCGTTGTCGGCGGCGAGACGGCGGTCGTCGACTCTGCGGCGGAAGCTCGCGGAATCCGGCAGGTAGACGTGACCGAGCGCGTAGAGAACGGCGCCCACGAGCAGGCCGAGCGGCTCGCCGCTGGCGAACCCCAGGCCGAGCGTGAGCAAGGCCAGCCAGAGGTGATCGCGGCTTTTCCAGAAGAGCCGGCGGTAGTTGGGCGGGGAGACGGGATCGGTCAAGGGGAGGAGGGCTGCTCTTTCTCTTTCTTCTTAATCGTTCTCTTTCGTCAGACAAAACTGCGATGGCAGGAACGAGAAAGATAAAGATGAAGAAGAAAGAGAAGGAAGGGGAACGGCGGCAGGATTGCCGCCGCTCCTTGGGGGTTACTCGACGGTGAACCACTGGACTTCGACACGGCGGTTTTTCTCGGCGTCGGGGCCGGCGGGCTCTTCCCAACCCCGTCCGATGGTTTCGAGGCGGGCGGGGGTGACGTTGAGTTTTTCGACGAGCACGCGGCGGATTTCGTTGGCGCGGTGTTTGGAGAGTTCCATGGCTTTGAGCGACATCTGACGAACGAAGGCTTCGCCTCCCTGCTGGCGGAATTTCTCGACGAGCGCGTTGTCCACGTGGCCGCGCAGGAGGATGGTCGAGCCGGGGCTCACCTGAAGAAGGCGGCGGATGGAATCGAGGTTGGCCATGTTTTCCGTGTTGCTCATTTGAAGCGTGGACGAGTTGGGCTCGAAGAGGAACCGGATGTCCTTGGTGAGAAGCGGGTCGCCTTCGAGGGCGCCGGCGGCGGAGCTGCGGATGGGTGAGATGGAAATCTGCTGGCCGGCGAAGGCACCGGCGGCCTTGAGGGCTTCGAGGTGCGAGACATCCATGTAGCGCTCGGCATCGGTGGGTTGGTCGATGAGGGAACCGTAGGCGAGGAGCGCGGAGGAGAAGATGCCGCTGAAGCTGCCGGCGGAATCGATGGAGCCGGAGAAGAACGCGAGGTTCTCGGGCAGGTT